>MNYD01000105.1 GCA_001872925.1 Dehalococcoidia bacterium CG2_30_46_19
AAAACCAGCTTCGGTTACCTGGAAGCTTTGTCCCTGACCTACATTAACATAGCCAGGACTTGCGCCAAACCAGGCGCTGGAATTCCATCCAGTCTGGTTTATCGCTAAGGTCCCTGTTATCTTTGGCTCTACGCTGAAGATCCTGGTAGCGCTCCACGGACTCCACAGCCCGGCATTATTTTGAGCCCTTACTTTCCAAGTCCAGTTATCGAGGTATTCATGGGTAAGCTCTCCCCCTATTATCTCGGAGTATTCAGAATCGGTGACAGAAGCATTGACCACTGGTGAACTCTCACCCTGGCGTATCACATAAATCTGATACCCGGCTATGCCGCTTTCTGGGTCTGAGGAGTCGCTCCAATCAAAAAACCATGCTTCATCGGGCTGAGGTTGAGTAGCACCCCCGGCTGGAGAGGTAAGGACTGGCGTACTTGGCGGTGTAGTATCTTCATGCACTGTTATTTGAGCAGTGGCATTCACGCTTCCAGCCTCATTGGTAGCTATCAAGGTATAAGTGATGGTGTCACTCGGAGATACGTCTCTAGTGCCGCTGAGAGCCACATTGCCTATGCCATGGTCTATGCTCACTGTAGCTGCGCCAGTCACTTCCCAACTTAAGGTGGAGGTTCCTCCAGAACTAATTGTGCCCGGCTCAGCATTAAAAGAAAGGATGACTGGTTCTGGTATTGCCTCAGCGACTGTGACATTGGCAGTGACATTTTCAGACCAGGCATCATTATTATCCTGGACTCTAAAAGAGATAGTATGGCTTCCGACCGAGAGCGATGAAGTGGTGAAAGAGGCAGATGTGCCAATCTCGCCATCAATGCTCGATGTCCATCTATAAGCAACCACGGTACCATCGGAGTCAGTGCCATGACCGGTGAAAGTTACTCCCACCCCCTGTGTCGGCTCAGGAGGTACAATAGAATCTATATATGCAGTAGGGGCTTTGTTCCCCACACAGCCACCAAGGGCTATTGCCATTACTAACAAAAGGGATAGAAGAGCCGCAATCCTGCTGTTACCTGGTTTGGTTTTCATGGCTTACTTACACAGTATAGCGAGGAGTTAATACGACGTCAATAGGAAAGGCATAATGTTTGGCAATTTTTAAAAATCTTAGAAGTTTATTCTCTGTAATGAAGGGAGAGGTTTGCTTTCCTTCTATATCCAACAATTCTAAGAGACTCAAATCAGCTTTAAGTGTAAATAGCTTTCTCCAGAAGCTCTCCTCCTCGAGCCTTCATTCTAGCCTCTTCCTCAGGCTTCTCGTGGTCATAGCCCAGAAGGTGAAGTATTCCATGGATAATCAGTAATGCCAGCTCTTGCTCCGTTGAATGCCCTTGTTCCTCAGCTTGTTCCACCGCTTTGGGATAAGAAATGATTACCTCCCCAAAATGGGTTACATCATCGGGAGGAGAAACAAAGTCAGCATCAGCCCCTTGTTGAGGAAGCATATAAAAGGCGAGCACATCCGTAGGTTCATCTATGCCTCGATAATCTCGATTAAGCCTCCGCACCGTCTCAGAATCGGTGAAAACCAGGCTCATTTCGTATGGGGGTGTTATGCTTTCAGCTTTAAGAACTTCCTGAGCTAACTTCCTTACCCACTGCGCATCAATGCACTTCTGGAATTCCTGCTCAATTTGAATGCCTATTTCCCCCTTCATAGCAAATTGCTATTTTACCCCCGGATGTAGTTCTATTAACGGATAATAGTGGCGTTTATGCACTTGGGGGAAATACCTAAAGAAGAGAAACCATGAATGCTTTACTAGACGAAGCTTAGTTATTTCACTAATTGCCTTCTGATTTTCCCCAAAGATTCCTCAGCCAAACTAATCGCCAAAGCATGAGGGTCCATAGATTCTACCGATCGTTTTTTGAAAGAATTTGGGAAGAATTTCTTCTCAAACTCTTGCGTCGATCTATACACCTGGTCTTGTTTCTTACCTCTTAGTTCTTTCTCCTTTCCTCTCATTTTCCGCCTCCTTGTAATACTTAGCAAAGAATTGGGGATTCAATTCCGACTTAAAGTAATGCTTTCTTTTGATCCAGATAAACCCATCACCTTTCGAAATCACAGCAACATCAATCGGTCCCGCAACCGTTTCAGTCCCCATTGTAACCTTTCGTCTGAATGAAGTTAAATTTACAAGTGCTTCTGCCATCGTTGCCAGTTCATCTTTTGGAAGCCCAGCAACAACAACATCCATAACAGGATCCACATAATTGGCTCTTATATAATTTCTCAGACGTTGTTGGTAATCTTTAGATATCTTATTATTTGCCTGTTTCAATTTTTTAAGAGTGTCCGCTTTTTCTTCGTCGTCAAATTTTTCGAAACTTTCAACAACAATTTCCGCATATTTATTAAGTAGCCCCGATAAATTTTCTTCCACATAGTCTCGTACATTAGGAGCAATCCCTTCCATAAATGTGTCTACCATTTCTCTTTGAGCAAAGGGAATAATTGCAGCTCTCTCTCTCTAGCCGAATCTGAATATCGTTCTTTATATTTAAGTCTGTTGTTAACAATTCCCTCCACATCAAATGATTTGAGCGACGGGAAGGGCTCTTTTTCTCCAAAACCAGCGATCACTACCCCAGAAATATTTGCTGGGAAGATATCTTTTGAGAATAAACTTGCACTAATTTCTCTCAATTGGTTCACAGAGGTAGCAGATATTGGTAGTTTCTCGAAAATCTCTTTTCTTGCCTTATCAATAGTATCACAATATTTCTTTATTATGTCTTCAATATGAGTTTCTGGAATTGATGGTAGCATTTTAGTTTTTCCCAGTTTGTTATGGTGTTCTCTTATGACATTGGTTGTTATTTGTTTAACTTGGGTATTTGTAATTTCCCCTTCTTTATCTATAATCGATTTTACTTTCTCTCTGATATCGTCGCTAATAAGAGCAAAATAACTAAGAGTAGTCTCGTATAGATACTCCTTTTGTTGCTCTCCCAGAAATAACGGATTGCCGTTATTCAAGAAGGCAATGAAATTGTCAGCATATTCTTTTAATGTATCAAGCTTCTGCTTGCCCAATTTACTCCTATATATCTTTATTATAGTTTCCCACGGGAGTCCCATAAAACTAGCACTCCCATAAACCATTATGCCCACAGAATAATATTTAGAGAGCATAAAAAGCTTATTAGCTGAAGCAAAGACCTTTTGCTCCCATTCCCCTTCTTGCCCCATTGTAACAGCACTATCGGCAGCAAGAGCAATTGCCTCTTTATTCATTATCGCGATCTCAGCTGTCATGTTGCTTCCTCAATATTAAACTAAATTTCGCACAACTTTAGTATAACAAATTTCCTCCTGTTCCTATAATAAGTGCCAGTTTTAACTCTCTTGATACATCAGCATTATAGTCCTTTGGCTGTTCTTGTTTAAGCCTTTATATAGAGCGTTTAATTATTACCCTGAATGGCAGTGAAGGGTCTCTAGATTGCTTCGCTTCACTCGCAATGACAGGCAAGGCTACCAATCAATCTGACTTTATATGTCCTTGAGTAACTAGTAAAATACCAGCAATGGCAGTAACACCGCTAAGGAAGCAGTATCTCAGAGTTAAGCAAAGGTATCCCGGGGCAATAGTCTTTTTCAGGCTGGGGGATTTTTATGAGACGTTCGATGAGGATGCCAAACTTGCCTCCCGTGAGCTGGATATCGTTTTAACCTCTCGTGGAATGGGCAAAGGACAAAAAGTACCCATGGCAGGAATCCCCCACCATGCCATAGATAATTATCTCGCCAGGCTTATCAATCGAGGCTATAAGGTAGCCATTTGTGAGCAACTCAGCCCTCCAGGCAAAGGATTGGTGGAAAGGGATGTCATTCGAGTAGTGACGCCAGGAACGGTAATTGAGCCTAACCTGCTTGAGGCCCGGGAAAACAACTACCTTGTCAGTTTAATCATCGAAGATGCAAAAGCAGGGATAGCTTATGTTGATATAACCACCAGCGATTTTGCCACCACGCAGCTTCCCGCCGATAGAGTTTCTCCGGAATTAGAGCGCTTGCAGCCAAGAGAGGTCCTCGTCCCTCAAAGCGCTGAGGTTTATCTGCAATTACCGTCCACGGTAACAAAGGTCGATGATTACTGGTTTGATTTAGAAATCGCCCAGCAAGCTTTGCTGGAGCATTTTGGTGTGGCTACCCTGGAAGGCTATGGCTGTGCTCATTTGCCTCTGGCTATAAAGGCCGGCGGCTCACTAATCCATTATATTTCCGAAACTCAAAAAGAAGCTTTGCCCCAGCTAACCAGCCTTGCTACCTACTCTACAGATTCCTTTATGGCTCTTGATGGCCAGACATGCCGCAACCTGGAGCTTTTTCAAGGCGGCAGGTGGGGAGAGGCCGCCAATTCCTTGCTTTCTTTACTTGATATGACCAGGACCGCTATGGGAGGCAGATTGCTCAAAAACTGGCTGGCTCAACCCCTTCTTGATATAGATAAGCTAAATCAACGGCAAGAAGCAGTCAACTGGTTCTACAACGATGGCTTAACTCGCCAACAGACCATGACCTTTCTGGGAGATATCGCCGATCTGGAGAGAGTAGTTAACCGGGTAAGAAGTGGCAAGGCAATGCCCAGGGAGTTGATAACATTGCGTACAAGCCTGGAAAAGGTAGCCCAGTTGAAGGCAACGCTCGATAATTGCCCCAACAAGTTAGTTGGCGAACTAAAACTCTTCCCCGAGATTGTAGATTTAATTGACCGAGCCATTGTTGACGAACCCGGTGACCTTGACCATGGGAATGTGATTAAGGAAGGCTTTTCCAGCGAGTTAGATGAGCTTCGTCACAGTTCAACCAAGGCTAAACAATACTTAGCCAGCCTGGAGCAAAGGGAAAAACAACGCACCGGAATTAAATCCTTGAAAGTAGGCTATAACAGAGTATTTGGCTATTACATCGAGGTATCCAGGGCAAATCTCAATCTGGTTCCCGAGGACTATATCCGTAAGCAAACCCTTGCTGAAGCTGAAAGGTTCTTCACCCCCGAGCTAAAGGAGTATGAATCGCTAATTCTTACCTCACAGGAAAAGATAGCTTATCTGGAAACGGCTCTGTTTAACCAGGTTTGCCAGCAGATAGGCGCTAAAGGGGAACAGATTTTAACTACCGCAAGAGCTATCGCTCAAATTGATGTATTCTCCAATCTTGCTGAAGTGGCAGCATGTTACAACTACACCAGACCGGAGCTGACCAACGAGGATGTCATCGATATTAAAGAGGGACGCCACCCCATGGTAGAGAGAAGCTTGGGCAGCGATAATTTCATTCCCAACGATACCTATCTCTGCAATAGCGATAGCCAGCTCATCATACTCACTGGCCCAAATATGTCGGGAAAATCCACCTACCTCAAACAGGTAGCTTTGATTGTCCTCCTGGCACAAATTGGCAGCTTCGTGCCCGCTAAATCAGCCAAGATCGGCATTGTCGACCGTATCTTTACCAGAATTGGGGCTCAGGAAGATTTAGCCGCAGGACAATCGACTTTTATGGTAGAAATGACCGAAACAGCAAACATCCTACATAACGCCACTACTCGCTCCTTGCTTATCCTGGACGAAATTGGACGAGGCACAAGCACTTATGACGGACTCTCTATCGCCTGGGCAGTGGCAGAATACATCCATGGAGCACCAAAATTGGGGGCAAAGACTTTGTTTGCCACGCATTATCATGAATTAACAGAACTCGCCAATACCCTGCCCAGGGTGAAGAATTTTAATGTCGCCGTGGCTGAGGAAGGAGATAAGGTTATCTTCCTGCATAAAATTATCCCCGGAGGCACTGATAGAAGCTACGGCATCCATGTAGCTCAGCTAGCTGGTTTGCCTAAATCGGTGACCAATCGTGCTCAGGATGTTTTAGCTAACCTGGAAAGCAGGAGCACTACTGGCAAAGGTAGGGTCCAACGGCGAGCAACAGTACCGCAACTCACACTTTTCCCCAAAGATTCTTTACTGGCTGATGAAATCTCCAGGCTCGACATTGATTCCCTGTCTCCTTTGGAAGCTATCACCAAACTCTACGAATTAAAACGAATGGCACAAGAGAAATAACAGGAATAATTTGCTATAATTTGAGATTGTTTAGCAACCTATCCCCCTGACCCCCTTCCCTTAGCAAGGGAAGGGGGAGTGTAGATAAGAGAGGGGTGAAACCCCTCTCTGTAAATCTCTTCCCCCTCTCCTTTGAAGGAGAGGGGGATAAAGGGAGTGAGGTTAGTAAACACTCTCTATAATTTGGGGTTTAACTAATGGCTAAGGACTATTATCACATTTTAGGGGTTTCCCGAAACGCATCAGATGAGCAGCTTAAGAAAGCTTACCGAAAGCTGGCGATGCAATATCACCCTGACCGCAATCCGGACAAGGAGAAATGGGCAAATGAAAAATTCAAGGAGATAAACGAAGCTTACGCTGTTCTTGGCGACCCTCAAAAGAGAAAACAATACGACCAATTCGGCACAGTAGGCGAAATCGGCGATATCTTTGGCAGCCCTTTTACTCGAACTACCTTCGAGGATTTGATGAAGGATTTTGGCGGAGAAGGGCTTGATTTCAGCTTTCTCGATGATATATTCGGCGACCGACTGAGAGGAACAGGATTCTCCTTTAGAACTTTTGGTAAGCGTGGCGGGACAAAATTTGAAGCCTGGCCTGGAGAGACAATTAACCTCGATGAAATATTCGGACAAGCCAGAAAGCCTTACCGACAGAATGTCCGTTATCAACTCAGCATTACCCCAAAGGAGGCTTCACAGGGAACAAGGAAAATTCTAACCAGGCACGGGAAAAAGGTAGAAGTCAAAATTCCTTCAGGCGTGAAAACGGGCAGCATGGTAAAACTGCGCAACGCCCGCCAGATAACCGATGGCGTGCCCGGAGATATCTTAATTCAGGTCATAGTTAAGTAAGGATGAAAAATGACTGAAAAGTATCGCCAGTGGCTTGACAAAACCGAGTCATGAAAGCATTAGTGCAGCGAGTCACCAATGCCTCGGTAACCGTGGGTAATAAAACGGTTGGAGAAATTGGGGAAGGCCTAGTTGTCTTTCTTGGCATAGCCAGAGATGATTCCCAGGAAGACGCTCGCTATCTCGCAGACAAAGTAGTTAACCTGCGCATCTTCTCCAATGAGGCGGGTAGATTTTCACTTTCGGCATTAGAGACAGGAAGAGAAATTTTAGTAGTCAGTCAATTCACCTTGTTGGCTGACACACGGAAAGGAAGACGCCCCGGCTTTACTGAAGCAGCTTCACCCGATAAAGCTGGAGAACTTTATGAGTTCTTCGTTAAGCAGGTCCGCTCCTTCGGGCTTAAGGTAGAAACGGGGATTTTTCAGGAACACATGCTGGTAAATATCCACAATGATGGACCGGTAACTCTGTTGCTAGAAAGCAAAAACAAATAAATGTCAAAATGCAAAAAGCAGTCAGCTAATGGCTGAAAGCTGAAGGCTTCTAAATTGAGATTTGTTTAGTCCGTTGGCTAACGGAGTGGCAATCTTACCAGGAAAAATCCCCTCTCCCGTGATGGAGGCAAGTATACGCAAACGGAATGTTACGTGGCGTCCGCTCAAGCTCTAGCCACTAACTGTTTTCAAAATACTTACTAATTAATATGGTGCATAATTTAACCAGTAATCTAAAAACGAAACCTGTTTATAATGTGTTTCTTGGCGATACTTCGTTACGACTCTTTGTTTTTCAACGTCTCTATACTTCGTAACCGTTTCATATCCTTGCTTAGTCTCTTGCCAGTTCCAAGTAGCGCTAATTTCTACTAGTTTGTTAGTAAAAATAGAAAAGGTGTTACTGATGACGAAGTAATAGTAGTCTGAGTGGTCGGGGACGAAGGAAAACGAGTAGTCCGTGACACGACCAGGGCTAACATACGCTTGCCAACTTCCCCCTGCCTTATAAGCATTGTAGTTTTTCTGGTCAAACACATAGAAAAGAAACTCACCACCCGCCCTAGCTGTAACACGACCACTTACAATATTCTGAGATTTGTCGACCACATCTATATGAAACTGAAATGGCATAAGGGAGCCAGCAGGTAACGCATAAGTCTCTCCACTAAATAGGGCAAGACTCTCTGCCGTAGTATAGGTATACGGTTCTTCAACTTGGTATGGTTCACTTTCATAATAGGTCTCAGTATCTTGGTAGGGAACCGTGACCGTATAGGAAACTGGCTGTAGAGGTATGACACAAACAACGATTGCTGCAATAGCGATGGCTATTCCCAATCCTATAGCAAGTTTCTTAAACATAGTTAACCTCCTCTAAGTTTTGTTCTTTGAGTAGTAGTATACCTGATGTCAAAGGATAATTGCCAAAAGTTAGCGTAGTTTAATTTCGCTTTACTGTAGCTTAACACAATATAGTAAAGTATTCGTAGCTAATTGGTGTTTTAGCTATAAACAGAAAATTAAAGCGGAGAATCAGCGAAGATTGCGGAGCTTGTTCCGAGTAAAACGAGGAATCTCGCTCCTCGCAATGACACGGGAGGGAGTCACCATGTGAAAGTCAATGCGTCACTGGACATCTCAACGCGCACAATAAATTGACAGGATTCTGGTCCATAACATACTATCAGGCAAGCATGGTTCGTGAGGGAGACGAGGTGGGGAAATGTCAGCTCTCCGACATGCTACCCAAATTTAGGTATAATACGGCAAAAGTGATTATAGATTTTCATACTCATATATTTCCTCCGTGGGTGATAGAGAAGCGTGCTGAATATGTCAGGCGCGATTCATGTTTCTCATTGCTTTATTCTCAACCAAAAGCCAGGCTGATAACCGCCGAAGAGTTGATTGCCGGCATGGACGAAGCCCAGGTTGATTTATCTGTTGTTCTCAACATAGGCTGGGTGAGTCATGAGCTTTGCGTGAAAACCAATGATTACATCTTAGATTCCATATCACGCTATCCGGATAGACTTGTCGGCTTCTGTGGTATTCAACCCAGCGCTGGGGATGCTGCTTTAGTTGAGATAGAGCGCTGTGCCAAGATGGGTGTCAGGGGAATTGGAGAAATGAGGTCTGATATCCAAGGCTTTGACCTGACGGATAAGCTGATTATGCAGCCTCTGGTTGATACTGTAGTACAGCATGGGTTAATCCTCCTGACTCATGCATCTGAGCCTGTAGGACATCGATATACTGGCAAGGGCAGTATTACTCCTGACGTCCTCTATTCCTTTATATTGGCTTTCCCAGAATTGAAGCTAGTTTGCGCTCATTGGGGTGGTGGCTTACCCTTCTATGCCTTAATGCCTGAGGTAGCCAGAGCTTTGCCCAATGTTTTCTTTGACACCGCTGCTACCATCTGGCTTTATCAGCCTAAGATTTTCAAACAGGTGAGCGATATTATTGGTAACGATAAAATCCTTTTTGGCACTGACTATCCTCTTATTTCACAGAGTCGAATAATGGCTCAAATTAAATCCGCTGAACTCAGCGAGCAGGATAGAACTAATATTTTGGGGAGAAATGCCCAAAAACTGCTATCTAAAGAAGCTGTCTGAAAACTTCTATATCATCCGCTCTGGTGAGGATTTTTGATGACCTGGCTCACATAGCTAGGTGACACTTCACGCAGTTCTTTATACCGTTGTGAGCTACTAGGTAGCGGGTAGCAATCTCTAAACAAGGCAATAATCAAAAGCCAAAATGCAAAATGACAGCGAAAAATTCAAAAAATAAAGTATCTTTACGTTTTTTGAGTGAATATATTATATAATTGCGAGCTAGCGGTGATTTGCCGGGACATACTCCCCGAGAAATGTCAGCTCTTTGACCCGCTACCAATTTCCTGAGTTTATTAATAATTGCCCTGAGATGCATAATTATCATGGAGAAAGGTGTACTTGGATTTTGAGCTGATCCATATTCCACAGCCGTTTTTCAAGCCTACAAACAGTGTTCGAATAGGAGACGCTATTCTGGATACCGGCCACATGAGTGATGCGAGTACGAAGGTTCTACGAGAACAATTGGAAAGCGGGAAATTGAAGGGCATAAGAGAAATAATCATTACTCACCCCCACGTGGATCACATAGGCGGAAGCGAGGCATTAGCCGAAGCTGCCGAGAAGCCCCATACTGTCTTCAAGGGAGGGGATAAAATCATACGCAATTTTGTCGGATACCTGTTGGAGGTACGAAAGGAGCAACTGGAACTGTTTTCCAGACTGTTTTCACTGGGAAGCAAGGATGTGCCATCTAAATTTCTAGACTCATTCCTAGATTCCTATTTCCCCATAAATCAGCATTATCGAGATGTGAATATCTGGAGGGTAGTCGAGGAAGGAGAAGAAATCCGAATTGGAAAGGTGACCTTGACAGTAATACATACGCCCGGTCATGAAGCAAACCACATGGCTCTATACCACAAACCTTCGGGCACCCTTTTTTCCGGCGACCTGATAGCGGACAACGCCCAATTTGCGTATGCTCCACTCACCAGCAGTGTGAGGGATTATGAAAACTCACTGAGGAAAGTGCTTCGTTTGAAGCCCATATTGATAGTTCCTTCTCATGGAGAGCCTATCGAGAACCCTACCGAACATCTGAATAAGTGTTTGGAGAACGTGCAGAAGACCAAAGGGAGAATTTTGAACACGCTGGTGGAGCGAGGGGAAATCACTCATTTTCAGCTAGTGGAAAGCTTGTTTAATGCGGCGGATCCTATGCGCGTGGGATTTTTGGCTGCAGTGGTTCTTTCGTACCTGGATTATCTGGAGGAAGAAGGGAAGGTCGTGGTGAGGAGAAATGACGAAACGACGGTTTCTCTGAGGTAGGCGGGGCATCCAGCAGTTAAAATCACACCATAGTGGAAAAGACCGGATTTAACGAAGATTTT
>MNYD01000066.1 GCA_001872925.1 Dehalococcoidia bacterium CG2_30_46_19
TAACTAAAATATAATTTTTGCCAAACCATAATGGCAGGCAGGGTGCCTCATCGACAATCTGCTGCTCGGCTTGCTGATACATCATCAACCGAGCCTCGCTATTCTGCTCAATGCCAGCCTGGTCAAGTAAGGCATCCAGCTCAGGATTGTGATAATCAAAGATATTATTCTCGCTACCAGTGTGAAACAAATTATCCAAGAAATTATGGGGGTCGGGATAATCAGCTACCCAGCCAAGCATAAACATCTCATCCTTTTCCTCACTTAGATGGTACACAAACTTCTCCGATTCCAGTTGTCTTACCTGAACCTCAACTCCCAGGTTTTGCCGCCATTCCTGAATAATTGCCCCCAAGTAATCAGGAACACCGCCACCATAGCCTCCTATGGTGATGGTAATCGGCGGTAAATTGGAGACGTTGCCATATTCAGACGCAGCAATACACTCATCAGCTTTGGTTACATTGTATTCAAGCCCAGTAAGATTCTCATTGTAGCCTGGCATCCCAGGAGGCAATATACCGTCAGCCTTGTTCACCATGTCTCGGAATATCGATTTAATGATGCGTTCCTTGTCCACAGCATAGCAGAAGGCACGGCGGACATTAACATCATCGAAGGGTGGTGCCTCAGTATTGAAGCCAATGTAATATAGGCTGAGCTCAGGAGTCACCGCTAACTCCTGGTAAAATGGGCTAGCTTCATCTTCAACCAGGTCTATGTAATCCGTGCCAACAGGCATGACATCGATTTCACCATCTTCATACATCGACATAGGATTCCCAGCGAGGATATGAAAGGTAACCTGCTTAACCCTGGCTAATTGTCCATAATAAAGCTCATTCCTTTCCAGAATCAGAAGCTGCCCCGGGGACCATTCCTTTAACTCGAATGGACCGGTGCCTATTGGGTGACGCCACCAGTCGCTTCCCGACTCCACATTTGCTCGTTCAACCACAAATGCAGTGGGATAAGTGAGCTTGCACAGGAAATAAGCTTTGGGAGCATCGATGGTGACCTGAAGGGTGTAATCATCAACAACCTTGACTCCCGAAATTTCCTCTGCCTCGCCAGCAAGCTTATCATTTACGCCAACGATATCGCCTAAATAGGTAGCTGCTGTTTGGGAGCCAGTTTCAGGGTCACAAGCTCGCTCCCAGGAATATTTGAAATCTGACGCCTTGACCTCTTTGCCATCGTGAAATTTAACTCCCTGGTGAAGATGAAAGGTAAATGTCTTGCCATCCTCACTCTTTTCCCAACCTTCAGCAATGTCAGGCACCACCTCCAGTTCATCATCAAGGCGGACTAACCCGCTGAAGATTTGCATCACATAGCTATGAGAGGACATCTCACTGGAAATCGCCGGGTCAAGAGTTATCGGTCCGGTATCCCAGAGGTTAAGGACATCCTCAGTGGCAGGTGGAAAGCTAACACAGCCAGCCTGAGGTAAGAACAGAGCACAGAGTAGAAAAGATAATAGTATAAGATGCCAGATTCTTTTCCCAAAATTCTTCAAGCTACCAAACTCCTGCAGACACAGTTAACGTTGATAACCCAGCGATTAAAGCAGAATGAGATTGCTTCATTTCGCTTGCTACAATTACTGGAGAAGTCACCAATGATTCTCGCCAGCGAGTATCAAGTCCAGCGATATCAAAACCATAAGCCTCAATTAAAGCTTCATCGTAGGTGCTACCCTGCTTAATTAAAGTTAACAAATCAAGCATGTTATCTCCGCTATAGTTGTCCAAAAGGTATTCCACCAAGCTATAGCTCTCGGCATAGGAAAGATAGGCTTTCTCAGGGTCGGCAGAAAATGGGCTGCATAAACTGCGAACCGAGAGCAGATTGCCTTCAGAGATAGCTTCTTCCAGGCGAGACCTTAACTGAGGAGAAAGCTCACCCTCATTGTACATTGCCAAACCTTCATCAAGCCACACGGGCAGCAAGCCATAAGGACTAAAAACTATCTGGTGAACAACTAAATGAGTAAGCTCATGGACTAAGGCTCCTTTTCCCCAATCAATGCTATCTGGTGAAATGCCAATAGCGATGATGCCAAATTCAGTAAAGGCAACGCCCCCAGTCCATTCCTGGGGAGAAATCATCGCTCCCTGCAACTCCTGTGACGAGGCATAAACGTAAACGGTGACAGGCCTTTCAAGATAAGCACCAAATTCCTGGGTTAACCTGGCAAGTCCTTCCTGACAGGCATCCATTAGCTCACTGGCGAATTCACCGTCCCCGTTATACCAAAGAATAGTTATTTCTCCGTCAGTCAAGCTTTGCCATTGATAGCGGTCATCTTCAAAGCAAAACACTTTGGGCAAAGTTTGAAACTCATCACCATCGGCATCCTTGATAGTCCACCAGTAGGTTACCTTTGCCCCCGGCGGCAGGCTTGCCCTCCTCATATCCCATACCCAGCTAGTTTCCACCCTCGTTGCCGGAGTAAACTCAGCCCAGCCCTCGCTAACAACCTGAGCATAATTCATCATATCCACCTGATAATGAAGCCGAGCATCAACAATATCGGCATTGCTCTCCACCTCAAGGTTAAACGCAAGGGAGTAAGGGAAATCCATGGTTACGCTGGTATCCAAGACGGAAATATCGCTTTCAGCTTTAACAGGAGAGAAAACCAGTAACAGCAGAAGTGTCAGGATTACCAAACCGATGCGCTTAATCATTTCTTCCCTACTTTGGAGCGAAGGTAAGCATTGATAAACCCGTCCAGCTCTCCATCAAGCACTGCTTCAGCATTGCTAACCTCGAAACCGGTGCGATGGTCTTTCACCATTTTGTAAGGATGAAGGACATAGCTCCGAATCTGATTTCCCCACCCAGCCTCAATACGCTCACCCTTGAGCTTTAATTTCTCCTCATCTTTCTTTACACGCTCCACTTCCAGGAGACGCGCATAAAGGATTCTCAATGCACTTTCTTTATTTTGATGCTGGGAGCGCTGACTCTGGCAAACCGCGGTCAGCCCACTGGGCAGGTGAGTTACCCTGACAGCGCTGCTTGTCTTTTGCATATGCTGCCCGCCAGGCCCGCTCGACCTGAAAGTCTCCACCTTCAAATCCCCAGGATTTATGTGCAAAGCCACCTCTTCCTCTGCTTCAGGAAGAACCTCCACCAACACAAAAGAGGTATGCCGGGCATGGTCAGCATCAAAGGGAGAAAGTCGCACCAACCTGTGAACCCCATGCTCACACTTGAGATAGCCGTAAGCGTAGTCTCCTTTAATTCCCAAGATAGCACTTTTAATGCCTGCTTCATCGCCATGGGAAATATCCAATGTCTCAGCGTGGTAATCATGCCTTTCCGCCCACCTCAAATACATTCTGAGCAACATACTTGCCCAATCCTGTGATTCCGTGCCGCCAGCACCAGCGTGAATGGCAAGTATGGCATTGTGGGCATCGTACTCGCCGCTCAGAACCAGTTGACTTTCCATCTGCTCAAATTGCGAAGTTACTTCCTTCACCCCCATGTTTATCTCTTCACTTAGCGAAGAGTCACCCTCCTCCTCAGCGAGGCAAACGAGGTCATAAAGGTCAGAAACTTTCTTTTCCAGCTCACGCCAGACACGAATTAGATTCTTCTTCTCTCCCAGCTCCCGCATTACAGCTCGCGCTCTGGCTGAATCATTCCAGAAGTCAGGATTTGCCGATTCTGCCTCTATTTGAGCAACTTCCTTTTCTTCGCCAGAGATGTCAAAGATGCTCCATTATTTGTGAGATTTGGCGAAGCAGAGCACCCAGTTTTTCCTTCTGTTCTTCCATTACTCCTCCCCAATGTTAATCAAATAACTTCCCTTGCTTACCCGGCTCTATCCTCAAGTTGCCTCCAGCGGCAAGGTGAGCTAACCTTGTTGGCTCAGGAAGACGATAGCCGCGACAGCAATTGAGCACCCATTTTATCGCTGAGCTAAGGCTAATCTTATGCCCTACGGAAACATATATCGGTTTCGTCCCAAGCTTGGTTTTCAAGGCAACCCCGATGACCTGACCATCATCAACCAGCTGGGCATGGAAGCCAATCTTTTCCTCCACAAGCTTATGAGCACCACAAAGTCTAGATTTAGCACAGCCTATGGTGGGCACATCGAGGAAAAGCCCCAGATGCGAGGCAAGCCCGAGCCTCCTCGGGTGAGCAATCCCCTGCCCATCGACCAGAACCAAGTCAGGAACGCTGGATAATTTTTCATAAGCAGCTAATATTAATGGAGCTTCCCGGAAGGATAATAACCCCGGTATATAAGGAAAAGTGACTTCCCTTTCCACAGTCTTCACTTCCACTAAATTGAGTTCCGGGTAATTTAACACCACCACCGCCCCCCGACCTATGCCCCGAGAATCAGGAGAGGATATATCAACACCAGCAATCAGGTGAGGATTAACACCATCATCCTCGGTCACAACCTTTTTTGCCAGGCTGACCTGTAATGCCTTAGCACGTTCGTGGTTCACATCCCACTGATGCAGTTCATGTATTTTCATCTTGGCGAATTATAAACCATTTTCATGCGGTGACAAATCTAAGACCATGAAGCCATTGACAACTATGATTGCTTAGATAATAATACTGTTAATTAAATGGTCAAAATCAGATTACGTAGAGTAGGTGCCAAGCACAAACCATCTTATCGAATAGTGGTAGCCGATAGCCGCTCGCCACGAGATGGAAGATTTATCGAGATTGTCGGGCATTATAACCCATTAACCGACCCGGCCACTATAAATATCAACGAGGAAAAAGTACTGAAATGGCTTAAACAGGGAGCTCAGCCTACAGACACAGTTTATAGCTTGCTTCGGAAATCAGGCATTATAGATAAACTTGAGCCACAAAAAGGGAGCCCTCACCTAACCTCTCCTTTAAAGGGAGAGGAAAAAGGTGAGAGTGACAAGGAGACAAAATGAGAGAATTAGTAGAGTATATCGTCAAATCTATCGTAGCTGAGCCAGATAATGTCACCATCACCGAAGAGAATAGCGATGAGGGCTTATTGATTAAACTGGAGGTTGCTGCTGAGGATAAAGGTAGGGTTATCGGCAGAGGAGGTCGGGTAGCTGAGGCAATACGCACTTTACTTCGAGTAAAAGCAGCCAAAGATAATACCAGAGTCAGGTTACAGATAATGTAACCCGGCTTTTCATATTCCCTTCTTGCGGCGTCTTCTTTCCGCCACTTTTATTCGTGCTAACGAGCGCCGCAAAGCAGCTTCAGCGGCAGCGGTATCCATTTCTGGTGGTCTAGTCTTGAGGATTTCCTCAGCACGGTGTCTGGCAGCTTCGGCACGCTCCACATCAATTTCTTCAGCACGCTCACAAGCATCTGCCAGAATAATCACCTTATCAGGACGCACCTCAAGAAAGCCACCGCTTATCGCCAGGTAGTGTTCTTCATCATCCTTTTTGATAAGCAAGTCTCCAGGTTGAAGCATGGTCATCAGAGGAGCATGATGAGGTAAAATGCCCAATTGTCCTTCTACCCCCCAGGCTACCACCTCGCTAACATCGTCAGCGAAGACTGTTCTTTCCGCAGTGACAATTTCAAGCCTCAATGTAGCCATACTTTCACCCTCACCTCAATCCTCTCCTCGTCAGTTGACGGAGAGAGGAGATTCTTCGCTTGCGGAGTTTACCCTGAGCGCTACGAGATTCTTCGCTACGCTCAGAATGACAGAAAGCGAAGGGCTCAAAATGACCGGAGACGAAGGATTCCCTCAGAATGACCAGAATTTCTGTAGCCACTACTCTTCCCTCATCTTCTTAGCTTTTTCCACCGCTTCGTCAATAGTGCCTACCAGCCAGAAGGCAGCCTCAGGAAGGTCATCATGCTTCCCTTCCAAAATTTCCTTGAAGCCGCGCACTGTTTCCTTAATAGGCACATATTTACCGGGAATGCCGGTAAATTGCTCAGCGACATGAAACGGCTGCGAACAGAACCTCTGGATGCGACGAGCACGATGCACGGTAAGCTTATCCTCCTCGCTTAATTCCTCCATACCCAAAATGGCGATGATATCCTGCAGCTCTTTATATCGCTGTAATGTCCGTTGTACCCCTCGAGCCACCTGATAGTGTTCCTCACCGACAATAGCGGGGTCAAGTATTCTCGATGTTGAAGTTAACGGGTCAACAGCGGGGTATATACCCAACTCAGCGATAGACCGCTCCAAAGCAACAACAGCATCAAGATGACCATAGGTAGCCACAATGCCGGGGTCAGTATAGTCATCAGCAGGCACATAAATAGCCTGAAAGGAGGTGATTGACCCCTTTTTGGTAGTGGTAATCCTCTCCTCCAGTTCACCAACATCGGTGCCCAATGTCGGCTGGTATCCCACCGCTGAGGGCATGCGCCCGAGAAGAGCTGATAATTCCATATTGGCTAGGACATAGCGATATATGTTATCGATAAACAAAAGGACATCCTGCCCCTCAACATCGCGGAAATACTCCGCCATGCTCACAGCGGTTAATCCCACCCGAGAGCGAACGCCAGGGCTTTCATTCATCTGTCCAAAGACAAGAACGGTCCTGTCTATAACCCCCGACCGCTGCATCTCCAGCCACAAGTCGTTGCCTTCACGTGACCTTTCACCTATACCGGCAAAAACGGAAAAACCACCGTGCTCAGTGGCGATGTTACGAATCAGCTCCATAATGATAACCGTCTTGCCTACGCCAGCACCACCATACGCCCCAACCTTTCCCCCTCTGGTGAAAGGAGTGATTAAGTCCATAACCTTGAGCCCCGTCTCCAACATTTGAGGAGTTGCTTCCTGTTCCTCTAAAGAAGGTGAGGGGCGGTGAATAGGATATCTCTGCTCCGCTTTCACCTCACCAAGTCCATCCAGGGGTTCACCGAAAACATTGAATAGCCTCCCCAGGGTTGCTCTTCCAACAGGCACGGTAATTGGAGTTCCCATATCGATAGCCTCAGCTCCTCGTGCCAAACCATCGGTAGGAGTTAAGGCGACACCACGGACCCAGTTATTGCCAACATGATGCTGAACCTCAACAACAACTTTGCCCCCATCCATGGGAATCTCTATGCCATTATTTATCGCCGGCAATTCATCAGGGGGGAACTCCATATCAACCACTGTGCCGATGATTTGAACTACTTTACCTTTTGCCATGTATTACCTCCTGCCTGTTAATGTCATTGCGACCCTGAACCCTTCGCTTCTTATCATTTATAGTATCCCGCATAACTTCGTATAAAAATCCCTCTAAATCCCCCTTTAGAAAAGGGGGAGTAAGGAGGATTTGACATCCCAGGAAAGCAAGTGAGATTATAAATAGTTTTGTGCCTAACTATATTAACCTCCTTAAGCCAGAGCTTCCGCTCCGCCGCTGATATCACAAATCTCCTTGGTAATAGTCTCCTGCCGCACTTTATTCAGGGTCAGGATTAAATCTTCAATAAGCTCTTTAGCATTATCGCTGGCACTGCGCATGGCTACCATCCGTGCTGATTGCTCACAGGCGATAAGCTCAAGTATGGCATGATATACCTGCATCTCCACAAACCGGGGCAATAGCTGGTCTAAAACAGCGCCAGGGGCAGGTTCGTAAATATATTCCACCCTTTGTATTGGGGGTACCACTGTCGGCTCAACGGGAAGCAATGTCTCCATCACAGGTCTCTGAACCATGGTGGTGACAAAGCGGGGATAAGCAAGGTATACCTTATCAACGTCACCACTGGCATAATCATCAATAACCACCCGGGAAATAGGCAGTGTCTCCAGTAAAGTAGGACGGTCGCTGATGCCAGTGAACTCAGCACGAATATCCTGTCCATTACGAAGCATGAAGGTCCTCCCCTTTCGTCCCACCGTAATTAAAGTAACGGCAACAGTTTGCTCCAGAATGAAGTTAGCTACAAGGCGATTCAGGTTAGCATTTAAGCCACCACATAACCCACGGTCAGTAGTGATGTGAACTATAGCGATTTTGCTAACCTCCCTCTTTTGCAGTAAGGGATGAGCTTTTCCATCAACTTGTGAGTGAATAGCAAGGTCAGCGACTACCTGGCTTATTCTCTCAGCATAAGGTCGCCCTGTCATTGCCTGGTCTTGCGCCCGCCTCATCTTGGCAGTGGCAATCATCTCCATTGCCTTGCATATTTTCTGAGTCCCCTGGACACTGCGGATGCGACGACGAAGAACCTGAGTGCTAGCCATTATCCTTAATTAAAAATCCTAAATCCCAAGCTCTAAATCCTAAACAATATCAAAATTCAATGAGCAAAATGCAATTCCACTTTGTCATTGCGAGGAATCCTGAACGAAGTGAGGGATGACGAAGCAATCTATTTAGTTGCCCTGGGATTGCTTCGCTTCGCTCGCAATGACATGTGGGACCGGTGCTTTGCATTTTTGCCTTTTGCATTTAATATGTAGCACCTTCCTTGAACTCCTGTATTGCAGTCTTCAAAGCTTCTTCAGTTTCGGGCTTTATTTCCTTATCATCGTTGATTTTCTGTTCCAGCTCAGGATGGTTAGCCTCCATGAATCGATGTAAACTTTCTTCACCGGCAATTACTTTGTCCAAGAGCACATCGTCAAGATAGCCATTGGTCACTGCATAGAGAATCATTACCTGTTTTCCCAAAGACATGGGGCAATATTGAGGCTGCTTTAGCACCTCGGTGATACGGCGACCACGCTCCAACTGGTCTCTGGTAGCTTTATCCAGGTCAGCAGCACCAAACTGGGCAAAAGATTGAAGCTCGCGGAACTGAGCTAGGTCTAGCCTCAACTTACCAGCTACCTGCCTCATCGCCTTCCTTTGTGCTGAGCCACCAACTCGAGATACCGACAATCCTACATTTACTGCGGGACGAATGCCCGCATTGAATAAATCCGGCTCAAGATAGATTTGTCCATCGGTAATGGAAATCACATTCGTAGGAATGTAAGCTGACATATCACCGGCTTGAGTTTCAATAATAGGTAAAGCAGTAAGGGAGCCGCCACCATACTCAGGGGCTAACCTGGCTGCTCTTTCCAGAAGCCGGCTATGAAGATAGAAAATATCACCAGGGTAAGCTTCCCTGCCTGGAGGGCGACGCAACAATAGAGAAATCTGCCGGTAAGCCCAAGCATGCTTGTAAAGGTCATCATAGACAATCAAGGCATCTTTTCCTTGTTCCATAAACTCCTCACCTATAGCACAACCGGAATAAGGAGCA
>MNYD01000122.1 GCA_001872925.1 Dehalococcoidia bacterium CG2_30_46_19
TTCCTCAATGCGTCTGTTTCCCAGAGTTCCAGCGATTTCTTTTCCTCTTCAAGGTAAGCACGCTGCCGCTTCATGAGCAAATCCCAATCAACTTTATGACCCTCGAAATCTGGACCATCAACGCAGGCAAACTTAGTTTCCCCTCCCACAGATACCCGGCAACAACCACACATCCCGGTGCCATCGACCATTATCGGACTTAGGCTCACAATGGTGTTGACACCATAAAGTCTGGTAGCTTCTGAACAAAGCATCATCATGAATGGACAGCCGCGTGCAAACACTCTTTCTATTCTCTGCCCCTGTTCTAACATCCCCTTAATCACATCATTGACCCAACCTTTACGTCCATAAGAACCATCCCCCGTAGTCACTATCAACTTATCGCTTGCTTGACGCAGAGGTTCTTCCCAAAAAAGAAGGAACTTACTCCTTGCCTCTATGATTGAGATAACCTCGTTGCCCACTTTTTTCAATGCCCTGACAACAGGTAAAATGGCACCGATTCCGTAGCACCCGCCGGCACAAATAACTGTGCCAAATTTTTCGATGCGCGTAGGTAAACCTAATGGACCAACAAGACTGAAAATGTGAGCACCTGGTTTAAGTTGCGCTAATTTATAAGTAGTCATTCCCACTTCAAGGAAAACAATAGTGATAATCCCTTCGCTTTCATCCCAGTCAGAGATAGTTAAAGGGATACGTTCTCCTTTCTCATCAACCATAACGATAACAAATTGCCCTGGCTGGATTTTCCTGGCCACTGTTGGTGCCTCTACCTTCAACAAATGAACGTTAGGAGCTAAATCCTCACTTGCTACTACCCTATACATTTATCCACCTTCGGTACATTGATTATGATTCATTGGACCTTTCCCACCCTCACTGCACATAGCTTAATTTCAAATGGCTCGGTAACAACATCACGATCAACTGTGAGGCGAAACAAGCTGTCAATAAAGTGAAATTTAAGGCAGACTGTGCCACATAATACGTTCTTCGTCACTTTCGCCTTAGCGATGCTTTCACCATGCCGTGAAACTATCCTCACTTCATCCCCGTCACTGATGCCAAGTTTGACAGCATCGGCTGAACTTATCTCCAGCAATTCTCGGTCACAAAGCCTGCTGAAACCCGCCATTTTTGATTGGACGTCAACACTGGCATAAAAACAATAGAGGCTGGGTTGAGCCATAAGAATCAAAGGATATTGACTATCCACTGCCTCGGTAGCTTCTTCATAATCAATGGGCATAAACTTGGCTTTGTCGCCAGCTTTTTCTCTTCCACGAGTGGGCATACCGAAGTGTCCATCATCAGCATTCCTATACTGGGGTATAAAGTTGCCAATTTCATTCATTACCTCACTGGATTGAGAGAAATCGAAACCGCTAGCGTGCATCTTTTGAGCAATTTGACATCCTATCCACCAACCGGGTCGAGCGTAGTTTATAGGCTCAATAATCTTCCTCACGGGTTGTATCCGATGCTCAGTATTGGTGAAAGTGCCATCTTGCTCGGCAAAACTCGCTGCTGGCAACACTACATGGGCCAAGTATGCCGTATCGGAAAGAAAGACATCTTGAACAACCAGAAATTCCAATTTGGATAATAAGTCCTTGTACCTAGAACACATTGCCATTAGCAATGCATCCTGCCCGAAAATATAAAGTGCCTTTACTTGTCCCTTATCAATGGCGTCAAAGACCTTAGTAACAGCCAGCCCTGGCATTGAAGGCAATTTGCAGCTCCATGCGGCTTCAAATTTCTGCCTCATTTCAGAAACAGGCTGGCAACCAGGATAAAGGTAGGGCGAAGCTCCTACATCATAGACGCCCTGAGCGTTATTCAACATCCCCAGCAAGTTAACCCCAGATGATGGCTTACCTACGTTGCCAGTAAGCATAGCTAAATCGCAAATAGCGAACACACTATCTAGCTCGTAAGTAAGTGGAATGCTTCCCAGAGGGTAAATAATGGACGCAGGCTTAGTGGTAGCATAACATCGAGCAGCTTCAACAATCTGGTGCCATGAAACACCCGTGGTTTTCTCCACAAAATCAGGCTTAAGTTCTGCCAGGGATTCTTTTAAACCATTAAAGTTCTCACAGTACTTGTCAACAAACGCCTGCTCAACTAAGTCTTCACTGATGATAACCTGCATCATACCCAAGAACAAAGCGACTTCGCTGCCCGGTGAGTTTTGCAACCAGCTATCAGCAAAACGACACAGTTCAACTTTGAATGGGCTAATCACGATAAGCTTTGCCCCTTTACTCACCGCTTTCTTTATCTTTAGCTCGGCAATCGGTTGAACAGAAGCTACACTGCCGTTAATAGTCACTATGCAAGCCGCATTTTCAATCTCGCCAATGGAGCTAGCAATGATACCGCTACCCAATCTCCGAATTAGACCGTTCAATAAAGGAGTCTGATAAAAGGAAGCGCTGTTATCAATATTATTGGTATTCATTACCACACGTGCGAATTTCTGGGCAATATAGCTGTCCTCATTGGTATTGGTAGCGGATGACAAAAGAGCAAACTGTTCCCCTCTATATTCAGGCAGTCTATCAGCTATCAATTGGCTGGCTTCATCCCAGGTTGCCTCTTGTAAGATATCGTCCCGTTTGATTAAAGGAGAGGCTAAACGAGCAGGGTGATGAACAAATTGCGCAATGCCAAAACGACCTTTGACACATGCTTGACCCTGGTTTATCCCACTCAATGCCGGTATAGAGTTAATGACTTTGCCCGCCTTGACCTGAAGTTCTAGCTGACAACCAATACTACAGTGAGGGCAAGTGGTAGTTTCCGAGCGTTCAGGTACCCCCAGCCACTTAGCTGTCTTTTCAACAAGAGCCCCTGTGGGACAAGCATCAACACAAGCACCACAGAATTGGCAGCCTGAATCTTCCAAGCTTCGACCAAAGGCAGTGCCTACCAAAGCGTGAGAGCCTCGATAAGTAAAAGCGATAGCACCTACTCCTCGCAACTCCTGGCACACTCTCACACAGCGCCCACAGAGAATACACAGGTTGTAATCCCGGTCAAAAAAGGGAGAATCCCTTAATACCGGAACTTCTCTGGGGGTATAAGGAAGGCTTATTTCGCCTATGCCTATGTAATCGGCTAACTTCTGCAATTCACAGCGTCCATTCTCAGGACATGTATGACAACCAACAACCATCCTCGTTTTTTGCACCTGTCCTCTGAATTGTTCACAGTATTCCCGCCTATCACAAGTAACACAAAAATAAGGGTGCTCACTTAGAATCAGTTCCAGGACATTACGGCGCAGCTCCTGTATTGCTGGTGTATCGGTAGAAACTGCCATGCCTTCAGCCGCTGGCGTGGTGCAAGAGGTAGGAAACCCTTTCATACCCTCAACCTCCACAATGCAAAGCCGACATCCCCCATAAGGAGTAAGTGGCTGATAATAACACAGAGTAGGAATATAAATTCCCGCTTCGGTAGCTGCCTGGAGTATTGTAGCTCCCTTCTTTGCAGTAATCTGTTGACCGTTAATGGTCAGGGTAACAGTTCTTGCTTCTTCAGTCATAATGCTTAACCCAAATTGTGGTTAAAATGAGTTCCTACAGGAATAGGTTTTTCAGGAACCTCAATTTCTTTGCCCGAAACTTTAACCACAGCAGAGAACCTAGTGGGACAAACATCCAGGCATGTGCCGCATTTGATGCACTTGCTCTGGTCAATAACATGAATCATCTTTTTACCACCAGAAATTGCTTCTGCCGGGCAATTTCGTAGACAAATCCCGCATCCCTGGCATTTATCAGGCAATATGTAAAAGGAAATGAGTTTCTTACATACACACGCTGGGCAACGCCTTTCCTTGATGTGGGCTTCATATTCGTCACGGAAATAGCGAATAGTGGTAAGCACAGGATTAGGTGCTGTTTGCCCTAGACCACAAAGGGAGGTCGATTTCACTGTATTAGCCAACTTCTCCAGCAACTCAATGTCGCCAGGCGCACCATCACCATTACATATTCGCTCCAAGATATTGAGCATCTGCCGGGTGCCTACTCGGCAAGGCACACATTTACCACAAGACTCCGCCTGGGTAAATGACAGGAAATATTTTGCGATGTCCACCATACAGGTATCTTCATCCATAACAACCAAGCCGCCAGAGCCCATGATTGAACCTGCGGCAGTAAGAGATTCATAATCAACGGGCGAATCAATCATGGTCGCTGGCAGACAGCCGCCTGACGGACCACCGGTTTGCACCGCCTTAAAATCCTTACTGGCGGTGATTCCACCACCAATTTCATGAATGATTTCACCGAGTTTAATCCCCAGCGGCACTTCAATTAGTCCAGTCCGCCTGACTTTACCGGCCAAGGAAAACGTCCTGGTTCCTTTGCTTTTCTCATTGCCATATTGGCTATACCATTCACCACCTCGTTGCATGATCAGCGTCACTCCTGCCCAGGTCTCAACATTATTGATGTTGGTTGGTTTTCCCCACAATCCAGAACTCGCTGGAAAGGGAGGACGAGACCTCGGCATTCCCCTTCTACCCTCGATAGAAGCCATCAGCGCAGTTTCTTCACCACAAACAAAAGCTCCGGCGCCTTCCTTTATCTCCATGTGAAAACCAAAGCCAGAGCCCAATATGTCATCCCCCAGTAAGCCATATTCCTCCATCTGACGTAAAGCTACTGTTAACCTTTCTAAAGCCAGAGGATATTCAGCACGGCAATATACATAACCATTATTAGCACCAATGGTATAGGCACCAATGACCATCCCTTCCAAAACTGAGTGTGGGTCACTTTCTAACAGGGCCCGATTCATGAAAGCACCAGGGTCACCCTCATCAGCATTGCAAATAATATATTTTTCTTTCCCTAGTGAACGCCGACAAAGAGACCACTTCTGCCAGGTGGGGAAACCGGCGCCTCCCCTCCCCCGCAATCCCGCCTTCCTGATCTCCTCTATAATCCCTCCAGGAGTCATGCCAAGAGCCTTCACCAAGCCACTGTATCCCCCGTTAGCAATATAATGCTTGATATTTTCGGGGTCGATAAAGCCACAATTGCGCAGAATCAGGCGCTTCTGGGACTTAAGCACTGGTAATTCAAAAAGCTTTGGAATACCATCTAACTCCCCCTCGCCAATATAGCCCAGAGCTAAGTCAGGACGAGGATTATCCTTAATTAAATAATCCTCGATAAGCTGAGGCACGACCTTTGTGGTCAAGTTGCCATAGAGAATGTGTGGTTGCCCCGGTTTGATTATGTCAATAATAGGCTCTGCATAGCACAAACCAATACAGCCAACTTGTATCACGATAGCTTCAATGCGCTGCCGTGCCAGTTCCTCATGAATAACTTCTAAAATATCTAAAGCTCCAGCTGCTCTGCCGCAGGTAGCGGTCCCAACCAGGATACACGGTTTATCTCCACCCCACAACGCATTCCACTCAGCCACGGACTGTTGATAGATCTGCTCAAAGGTCATCGATATTTACGTAAAATCTCCACTACTCTACTAACGGTCATGTGTCCATATACATCCTTATTGACAACCATCACAGGTGCTAAAGCACAGGAACCAAAACAAGCTACCCTCTCCAGGCTAAACTTACCATCCCTGGTTATTTCGTCATGTTTAATGCCTAATTTCCGTTCCACCTCATCCAGAATCCTTTCCCCAGCGCGAACATGGCAGGCAGTCCCCTCACAAACCTTTACAGAATATTCACCTCGCGGAGTTAGATGAATCCCGGTATAGAAAGAAGCAACGCCGAAAACCTCGCTTTCCGATATATTGAGGTATTCAGCTACTTCAGAAACCGTCCCTCTAGTGATATATCCCAGCTTGTCCTGAATCTTTTGCAAAATGGGAATCAGTGATTCCCTTCTTTTTTTATGACAGGTTAATATATCACCTATATCATTTTCGTTAGATTCCATAGTAGTTTCCCTCGCAATCAATGCATTTGCCAAAATTTGTATTATATCTTATCGCAACCAGGATTTGAATACACCAAATCAACTGTTGTTTGCCTCAGCTGCTGTTACCACATTTGCCAGAAGCATAGTGACCGTCATTGGACCCACGCCACCTGGCACAGCAGTAATAGCTTCAGCCTTTTCCTTTACTACCTCAAAATCCACATCGCCAACCAGCTTTCTCCCACCTTCAGTAGAGGAAGCTTCCACGTAATTTGCCCCAAAATCTATTACAATCACCCCCTTTTTAACCATATCAGCGGTAATAAAATTTGGCTTATTCACGGAAACAACCAATATGTCAGCCGTTCGAGTATAGGAAGCTAAATTTGGCGTTGAAGGATGGCACAAGGTCACATTAGCTCCTTCCTTTTCTTGAACCAAAATAGATGCCAGGGGCTTCCCCAATAAGTTATCAGCATTTATGATTACCACCCGCTTGTCCTTGACATTATAACCGTAGCGAATGAGCAATTCATAAATGCCAATAGAGGCAGCGGGAAGAAACCCAGGCTGTCCCAGCCAGGCCCTACCTATATTTACCGGATGAAGCCCATCTACATCTTTATCAGGGAAGATAAAGCTCAACACCTTCCCTTCATTTAAATGCGCTGGCAAAGGGAGCTGAATAAAGATGCCATGAATTTCAGCATTCGAATTAAGCCTCATAATTTCCTGAAATAGCTTCCTTTCCGCTACATCTCGAGGCAACTTTATTATCTGCGAGTAAATACCTACTTCCGTGCTACCCTTCTCCTTGAGTTTGATATAGCTAACCGAGTCCGGGTCTTCTCCCACGAGTATGCCGGCGAGCTCAGGAATTATCCCCTTATCCCTGAGTCTCCTCACCCTTTCCTTGAGTTCTTCCTTGATTTCAGCAGAAATCTTCCTGCCGTCAAGTATTATGCCTGGCATATTTCTCCTCAACCATCATTGCTTTCCCTCAACTGTCATTGCGCCCTTTTCTATTGTCATTGCGAGCCCCTTCACTTACTGTCATTCTGAGCATAGCGAAGAATCTCACCGCTCAGGGCAGGCTCCGGCGTGGCAATCTCGGTGGGGTACCAGATTGCTTCGTCGAGTTCTCTCGCTTCGCTCGAGACAAGCCTCGCAATGACGGAAGGGGGTCATTGCAGGCTCCGCAAAACAATCCCTCCAGCTAGTGCTTCCGCCGCCTTAACCACATTTGCCAATAACATGGCAGTGGTAACCGGGCCAACTCCACCAGGAACAGGAGTTATTGCTCCCGCTTTCTCCTTCACAGCGTCAAAATTAACATCTCCTGCGAGCTTAAATTTTCCAGACCCAGCAGGAATTTCAACTTGATTAACACCAACATCTATAACTATAGCTCCCTCCTTAATCATATCCGCAGTTATAAACTCAGCTCTTCCTATAGCAACAATAAGGATATCCGCCTGGCTGGTTATTGAGGAGAGGTTTTTCGTTCCGGTATGACACATGGTGACAGTAGCATTAGCATCTTTCCTTTTTTGAACCAGAAGACTAACAAGTGGCTTACCCACAATGTTACTCCGGCCACAGATAACTACGTGTTTACCCTCCGGGCTATTGCTACTTCGGATAAGGAGCTGATGCACCCCGTAAGCAGTCGAAGGAACAAAGGCTTCCTCTCCTAACAATAACCTCCCCAAGTTTACTGGATTTGCGCCATCAACATCTTTGCGGGGCGAAATGGCACTTCCTGCTTTAACAACATCCAGCCGCTCTGGCAATGGAAACTAGATAATAATACCGTGAAATTTATTATCTTGATTAAGTTCCTCAATCCTCTTCCCCAACTCCTCTTGCGTTACACTCCGGGCAAGTTTTACCGACTCAGTGTACATCCCCAGTTCATCACATCCCCTCTCTATTTCCCGAAGATAAGATAAAGAGCCAGGGTGCTCCCCCACCAATAAAATAGCCAGGCCGGGGATTATTCCCCTCTCCTTTAATTTCTCCGCTCTCGACTTCAACCCGCCACGAATCTCAGCAGCTATCTTCCTTCCATCGATTATCTTTGCTGGCAATTTTCACCTCTCAGCCTAGATATTTTGCCCAAATCACTACATAATAGAATATATCAAATCTTAAAGAAAGGAGGAAAGGTATATGAAAAAGACAAGAATTATAGATTTAAGTATTCCCGTTGAGGAAAGCCTCAGCGACCCTTCTCCGGTAAAAGTCGCCCATGAAACACATGAACAAAGCGTCGAAGTTATGATGCTGGTTTTCGGCTGTAGCAAAAATGACCTTCCAGAAGGGCTGGGCTGGGCCAACGACACCATAACATTAGGTGCTCACGCTGGAACTCATGTCGATGCCCCATGGCACTATTTCCCTACCTCGGAAGGGAAAAAGGCAAGGACTATCGATGAGCTTCCTTTGGAATGGTTTTATAGCGATGGCGTAGTGCTAGATATGAGGCATAAGCCTGGAGGATCGTTAATCGCCATCAATGACCTTCAGGAGGCGTTAGATAAAATTGGCTATCAAATAAAGCCCTGGGATATAGTGATGATACAAACAGGGGCTGACAAGCTCTGGGGCAAGGCGGAATATTTCAATGCTGGCTGTGGAATGGGAAGGGAATCCACGCTATGGTTAATAGAGCAAGGCGTGAAAGTTATGGGGATAGATGCCTGGGGTTGGGACAGGCCATTCTGGGTAATAAAAGAGGAATTCCAACGAATAAAAGACAGAAATATCCTGTGGGCGGGACATCGTGCCGGTATAGAAAAAGAATACTGCCATATTGAAAAGCTAGCGAATCTGGACAAACTCCCCAGGCCTTTTGGCTTTAAAGTGGCTTGCTTCCCGGTCAAGCTAACAGGAGGGAGTGCTGGCTGGACTCGTGTAGTGGCGATTATCGAGGAATAGAATTTACTTTAGATATTGCCAACTTCGGTAGCTTGCGCAGATGCTTGGATTATTTTGACTTATATGCTAATATGTGTGCCTTGGTTTTGAAATGAACTAATTAAGCCATGCTTACTTAGGCACGAGAAACACCAAGAAACAAGAAAGGAGGGCTCAATATGGCTGAAATGATTAAGGAGAGACAAGAAGGAATATTTCTTCCGTTCGCCCCGAGGGAATATAACGAGGTAGGAGAGGAAGCTATCGCGGTCCATTGGAAAGAAGAGGAGCTTATTCAA
>MNYD01000111.1 GCA_001872925.1 Dehalococcoidia bacterium CG2_30_46_19
CGGGGCTCTCGATATCCAAGCATTTCCCTCTTTGTGATATATTAAGGATACGGCATAAACCAGAGCAGACTGAAATAGACAAGGTAATTGAGGTGAAATAACCTATGTCCAGAATAGCCATCCTTAGCGATGCACACCTTCTAATCCAGGCTGAGCGGTTCAAGGAGGAGGACCGCAGGTCTCCCCGAGGCGAGATTGCGCTCAGGAATTTCAATAAAGTTGTCAGCCAGGTCATAGCACAAGAGCCCGAGGCGGTTATCCTCGCCGGGGATATGTTTGATGAGCGGGAAAAAGGTGGAGAGTGGATAGCAGATTCCGAAGCAGCTAAGTACTGGCCAGATATTCGAAATGAGCTGGGACGGCTGATGGAGTACGCCAAATATGGAATTTATGCCCTGAGAGGAAACCACGATTCTGCCCCAGTGCTGAAAGAGCTCCAGGATTCCCTGGGAGAAGGATTTCACTTTATAAGAGATAAAGAGGAGGAAATCGGCGACCAGTGTGTATATTTTATGGAGACCCGCTATCAGCAGGGCAACTATGGAATCCCTGAAGAGGAGCTTCCCAGAGGAGGGCAAATACTCATCATGCACGAAACCCTGCCCTGGGGTATGCCTGGACTAGAGCAGGAAGTGTTCCAGAAATTGGGCAGGAGGTTTTCCCTTCTGTTTAATGGTCACATGCATCATTATGCCCATGGCCCACTCGATATAGCCAATCTTTATTCCCTACCAGCTTTAATTCCATCACGGGAACTGAAGGGTAACTTCACCCTTGAATATCGCTGGCCTGGCGATTTAGAGAAGCCCAAGGTGAAGGATTCTCCATTCGGATACCTGCTCCTTGAAGATGATGAGGTTGCCTTCAAAAGATATCATCCGATACAGAGCATAGTTAACATTCAGATTGAAGGCAGCACGCCTGGCGAGGTTATCACCGGAATTAACGAGGTGTATTCCAGGCTGATGGAGAGAGAGGATAGAGATAATCTCTGGGTATGGATTTCCGCCAGGGGGGTTACTTTTGAAGACACCCTGAAAAAGGAAATCAATAAGTATTCTGAGATAAACACCATGGACATAGCTATCAAGACAAGAAAGGAGGCCAAGAAGTCCGTTGAGCTAAAGGGGCTGGACAAGATGATAACTCTGTCAGAGCTGGAAACAAAAGTGTTAACCTCCCTGCCCTGGCCGGAAAGAGACCTGGCTCAACAGCTGTTCCAGGAAATCTTTACCGGCAGTAATTTATCCCGGAAGGTGGATAGCAACCTGGGAAGGCTTTTGTTTCAACGGCTTCTGGAACTATCCGCTCCTCATTATGGTGTGCCGCAGGAGCATCTGGGTGGCTTTCTGGGCACAATTGACCCACTGTGGAAAAGGGGATAAATGAAACTAGTCAGGGTCGCTTTTGAAAATGTGATGGAATTGGAAGGCTCCGTCACATTTCCCGAGGGGAAAACGGTGGTTATTTATGGCGAAAACAAAGCTGGCAAGTCCAATATAATCCACGCGCTGAGATATGCTTTCCTCAACAAGGTGATAAGAGGGCCTGGAAAAGCCTCAGGATACGATGAATTGAAGCTGGTAACAGGGAAAGAGATAGCTCCTTCCCGGGGCATGGGAAAAATATCGGTAGAATTTGAGCATAATGGTAAGCAATTTGAAATCCGCAGGGAAATCGACCGGTATAAGGATAACAACAAAATTCTGAGCAAAGAGGCTGAGGGATTTCGGGAGCTTGATTTTAACAAGACTGTGGATAAGGAATTGAAGGCTGGGCTGCTCAATGCCCTTTTCGCTCCGGACAGCGCCATGGGCTTTAATCATCTTAACGAGAAAAACATCAATGCTGTCATTCGGGAGCTATTTAAGGACATCGGCAATACCAAGGTGCTGACCAAGGATTTCAATCAGCGCATAAAAAAGCTGAGGGAAGAGGCTTCAGCCCGAGTTACCAACATAGAGAGGGATTATAGCTCCCTGGTAACTCACTTGAAGAATGAATTGAGAGATATACCCGTTAATTTAGGCGATTTTGAAAGGTATGAGGTTGGCAAGACATCGGGCAAGATAAATTATGCCTCCGATGAGCTAAAAAGGTATATCGATAGCATCGGGAAAGGCGAGCTGAAGGAATGGCTGAAGGAAATGGGAAAACGGGCGAGGGATGCCGTGGATGTCGAGAGGTTGCTTGGTGATGGCTACCAACTGACCACCGACAGTTTTCAAAAGATGGCTGAAATTTCACAGGATAAGGAACGCCTGAGTCTACTTGTTGACGGATTAAAGGAGGCCAGGCTCGGCAGTCCTATACCACAGGAACCAGGTAAGTTTTATGATGCCGAATTGAATAAAGCAGTGGAAGGCATCTATAGCAGACTTAAAGACGCTCAGACGCGCTATTCCAATGCTCTATCTCTAGCCCAGGAAGAGAACATTGACCTCAAAACTGATAACCCGGCGAGAATTAAAGGTGACAAGGAGAAGGTGTTGAAGCTACTGACCAAGGAAATTATCACTCCCGATGTCCCCAGAGTTAAAGCTGACTTAGTCAAAATTCGTTCGGAACGCGGCGAAGAATCAGTGCATGGGCTTATTCCCTTAGAACTGATGGATAAAGACCCCGCCTTTACCAGGCTAAGCCCCGAACCTATCCCCGATGCACCGGAGGAGCAGAAAAGGGAATATGCCGAATTTCTGGATAAAAAAATTAAAAAAATAAAAATTATCTGTGAGGATAAAGACAAAGCTGAGGGGTTCTTTAAAAATGAGTTTACACCTCTGCTCAGTGACCTCAGCGGATATAGCGCAATTTTGACCAAAAATGGACAAGGGGAGAGAGAAAAAATCTCAAACTTAGCTAATGATATAGGTGATAAGCTCCGTTTATTTGCTCATGAGGATATAGAGATGCCCGGGTTGGAATGCGAAGGAGATATACCGCCATTTTTGGTAACTGTAAAACAGGTTCTGTCTGGTAAGAAATTGGATTACAGGGAGGAGATTAATAGGAAGGTAAATTCGGTGGGTATACAAGCGGGGGAGTTTAATACTCACGAGATAGATGTTCTCTTAGAGAAGATTGCTGAGATGGAGAAAGGCTTACCACGCTATAGAAGCGTCTGGGCAGAGCTGATCGAGGAGAAAAGAATTGAGTGGGAAAACAACGACGCTGAATATGCTGATTTAACATATGTCCCTGCGATGGTAGACGGGATTGATAGGACTCTTGATGCCATCCTGGACAATGCCTTCAATGAGCACGAGGTAATACAGGGAATAAAGGAAATCATAGTAGAGATAAATAATAAACTCAGGGACGAAGGCCTGGTAGGTTCCTGTATTGAAATGGGTGAGGATAGCCTGCAACTCAGCAAGATTGTCTATAAGGACAGGGAGATAACCCACCCCTGTGGGGCGGAAAGGTCCTTTTTCAGTCTTGCGGCACTGACTGCCCTAGCAAGATATTTCAGCTTACCGGTTATCATAGATGAAGCGGCGAATAACCTTGATAAGAACCACCTGCGACATTTTATGTCCTTGGTAAGAGAGTTTGCCATTGATTACGATGTCCAGTATATCCTCTCAATAAAAGAGACTGATGATTTTCCCCTCCACGGCTGGGTCCAGGGATTTGCCGATGACCTGCAAATATACCGGGTGGAGTATGACGGCGAAAAGAAATACATCAAGCCCGTCAACCTATATTCCTGAACAAGATAATTTCAGCGGGTTATGATGCAAGACTGGGATTAAACATCGCATAGCCTGACTGCGGCTCAGATTAAAAAGGAAGGCGTCGAGATATTTGCTCCTTGCTGCCGTTTGTGAGGAACATAGCCTCTAATGGCTATGATTTTAATATTAAAAAATTTGGAAACAGCTATTGAGAATATATGAAGAGAGTTCCAGGGTGGAATGCTTTTAGAGGACTGAGGAATTGAGGAAACAGATATACAAAAAAATCTATTGGATGGGTATCTTCTAGCAAAACCAACCATGCAAATGTTAGTTGAGTGGCCAATATTAAAGTAGCCAAGAAGTTTAAACCTTAGAAGGTTTTTTCTCGCTTGACGCGGTGGTGTATGTCTAGCTGTATTTGACGAGGGTCACCAACCGTGCTTATTTAGCTTAACGTTCTTGCTATCTTAGTATTATGGCTCAAGCACTGAAGAACCGTGAGAGGACAGATTTCCCCGGTATTCAGCATACTCAGCTAACTTAGAAAGGACGGCAGCAGCATGGTCGGGCAACAGATAGCATGGGATCCCCTTTTGCACTGCGAGTCTGCTTACCTGAGCATCTATATATTCACTACCAAACTCCGAAGCGATGACAATTGGCTTACCATACTTAGCCACCAAAAGTGCTAATTGCACAAAAAACTCAGCCAGGGAATCCGCAAATGCCTTAATCTGCTCACGCAAATCTGAGCTCTCATTGGATACCAATACTATGCCTCTTGGCAGCATTGGTGATAAGTTCAGCAACATCAGACTATCGATAGCAGCACAACGAAGCATAACCTCGATAGATTTCATCACATCCTCCCCGAAGACCCCCGCCACCAAATCTACCGGGTTGCCCCGGCTCCACCAGGAAGGCAGGAGGCTATCCAGTTCGCCTATAGTTTCCTCAGGAAGCTGAGCCACACTAAGACCAGCATTGACACAGGCATCGGCGCCAAGAACCCCCCAACCTCCACCAGCAGTGATTATTCCTACCCTTTTCCCCCGAGGCAGTGGTTGATGCAACAGGGCAGCACCAACGTTGAATATCTCATCCATATCTCGAACCCTTATAATCCCTGCTTGCTTGCAAACAGAATCAAAAATAGCATCAGAGCCTGCCAAGGCAGCAGTATGTGATTTGGCTGCCCTAGCTCCAGCACTTGTATATCCCGCTTTGAGCGTCACGATGGGCTTTTTTCGAGTGACCTTTTTAGCTATTTCAAAAAACTTCCTGCCGTCTTTGAACCCTTCAATGTAGCTCAATATGACTTTAGTCTCAGTATCCTCAGCCAAATACTCAAGATAATCTTCACAATGCAAATCTGCCTCATTGCCATAACTGATAAGCTTGCTGATGCCAAAACCCTTACTGATTAATCTTTGGGCGATGGAAAACCCGACATTGCCGCTTTGTGAAACTACAGCAAAGGGCCCCGGCTCGGGAAATAAAGGGGGCATAATGGCACACAAACTGCAAGCTGTGCTGATAATGCCAAAGCAATTGGGTCCCACTAAAATCATGCCGCTCTTGCGGGCTATGTTGACCACTTCCCGCTGCAATCTCGCTCCTTCAGCTCCTACTTCAGCAAAGCCAGCGGTGACAATGACCGCGGCCTTGATTCCCTTCTCACCACATTCTTGCAAAACTTGTGGCACACTCGAAGGGGGGGTCACAACTACAGCAAGATCGGGAGTTTCAGGCAGAGTCTTGACACTGGAATATACCTTCAAGCCCAGGATTTCTTTCTCTCTCGGATTTACCGGGTACACTTTGCCTTTGAAGTGCCCGGTGATAATGTGAGACAAGATAACAGACCCCCATTTATATGGATTTGCTGATGCTCCAATCAAAGTAAGCGACCTAGGATTGAAAAGGGGATCAAATTTTTGAGCTATTTCAGACATAACCTCTCTATTACTAACTATCATCGGCTACTAATTGCCTAAGGCTTTCGAGATACCAATTTAGCTAACCCCCTATACTATTCCATTTAGAAAGTGCAGTCAATTGCAACTCATAAAACACCGTTGTCTTGCTCAACTAGCTTTGCTATGATGCGATAAGAGGTGATTAATTATGAAGGCAGGATTAGTATATGACCCAATTTATCTGGAGCACGATACTGGTGCCCATGTGGAGAATTCCCAGAGGTTAATATCCATAATGTCGCATTTGGAGGAGACCGGGATGAAAGAAAAACTTATCTCGTTTTCCCCTCGCCTTGCCTCAATAGAAGAGGTAGAAATGGTGCATGCTCCAGAATATGTTTTTCGTATTAAAGGCATGGCTGAAAATGGTGGTGGATGGCTTGACCCTGATACTGTTATGTGCCCGAGGTCATATGAAGTGGCTTTATATGCTGTTGGTGGGTTGCTATCCGCGGTAGAAAAAGTAATGGCAGGCGAGGTTGATTCTGCTTTTGCTTTAGTTAGACCTCCAGGACACCATGCCACCTGCAATAGAGCAATGGGATTCTGCATTTTCAACAATGTAGCTATTGCAGCTAAATTCGCCCTGGCTAATTTTAATATTGAACGCATCCTTATCGTTGATTTTGATGTTCACCATGGCAATGGTACGCAGGAGGCTTTTTACGGTGACCCCAAAGTCCTCTACTTCTCTACCCATCAATATCCTTTTTATCCCGGGACCGGCTGGCTGGATGAAACTGGAACTGGTGAAGGCGAGGGATATACCGTTAATTTCCCTATGGCTGCCGGCTGGGGAGATGAGCAATACCTGAGAGCTTTCAACGAGGTTCTTGTTCCAGTAGCTAAGAAATTCCAACCACAGCTTATTCTTGTTTCTGCTGGTTTTGACCCTCACTGGGCTGACGACATAGCTATGATGCAGATGAGCGTTACTGGTTTTGCTCAGATTGCTAAGATACTAAAACAGCTTGCTATTGAATTATGCCACGGACATCTTATCCTTACATTGGAAGGTGGCTACAACCTTCAGGTAGCTGCTTCAGGGACAAAGGCTATTTTTGATGTTCTTCTGGGCAACACGGAGATAGTCGACCCGCTGGGCAAGGCGCCGCTGACAAGAGAAACCGTTGATTTTGAACAGCACCTCAAAAGGGTAAAGGAAACACACCATATAGAAGATTAAGGGTGAAGAACACCTATGTTACCTTGAGCTCTTCGCTTTCTGTCATTCTGAGGGAGCGAAGCGAGTCCTGAACGAAGCGAAGGAACTTGAGCTCCTTCGTTTCACTCAGGATAAACTCCGAATATCCTCTTCACTCCTTTCAGAGCTTCGGCTCACCAGGATGGGCTCCGTGAAGGGTCTTTAGATTCTTCGCTACGCTCAGAATGACAGGAAAAAGACTTATATTGTGGTAAGAAGCGCAAGAAAACTTCGTTCCCCAAAAGTTTGCCTTTAGTGGTTAGCCTGATTCCATGTTCATTTTTAGCTATCAAACCTAGTTCAACTAGCTCGTTAATTTGCTGTTGGGGATAAATAGAATAAAGCTCCACTCCAAAGCGATGAGTAAAGTTAGCAAGATTTACTCCCTCCTCTAATCTCAAGCCCAAGATCACCGATTCAGCAATTTCTAAATCCCGGTCAATGTGCTCAATGTTATCCACCAAGGGACTATTGAAATATGGTTGTTGAGACACTTTTGTTTCCGTATTGCTGAGGTGCTTTACATATTCTATTGGCGATGAAACATTAGCCCAGCGATAACCACCTAGATAGGAATGAGCACCGGCACCAAAACCCAAATAAGGCTCATCTTCCCAATAGGTTAAGTTGTGTTGACATTCCTTCTCGGGCAATGCCCAATTGGATATCTCATAGTGGTTATAGCCCTCTTTAGCCAGCTTATGTTTAGCCAACAAATACATGTCAGCCGCCAGGTCAGCGTTGAGTTTTGGCAGTGAACCTGATGCTACAGCATTGGCCAATGGTGTCCCAGGCTCCAGGGTAAGGGGATAAAGTGAAAGATGCTCAGGATTTAGCTTTATCGCCTCAACAAGATTATTTTGCCAATCGTTTATTGTCTGCTGTGGCAAGGCGTATAGCAAATCAATGTTAATATTCTCAAATCCTGCCTCTCTGGCTGTTAAATAAGCCTCTCTGGCTTCAACTGCTGAGTGAACTCTTCCCAGTAGCTTAAGTTCACTATCGCTGAAGCTTTGCACTCCTAAACTCAACCGATTAACCCCAATCTGTTTCAATTGGGTCAGAAAGGATTGGTCAATGGTTCCAGGATTTGCTTCCAAGGTCACCTCCAAATTTGGTGACATATTGAAAAGTCCGCTGCAGGTCTTCAGGATACAGGATACTGAGTTCATGGGAAGCAAGCTAGGTGTGCCTCCACCAAAATAAATTGTTTTCACTTCAACCATCCCGACACCGTTGGCATAAAGCTGTATTTCTTCCTTTAAGGCTTCTACATATTGAGGAATGAGCCAGCTTAACCCAGCGTAGGAGTTAAAATCACAGTAGTAACACTTAGACAAGCAAAAAGGGATGTGGAAATAGAGGCTCAGTTTCTGTGATTTGCCCATCAAGCAGCTTTTTGGGGTGAGGAGCGCCAGGGAAACATTTGCTTCCATTCCCCTTTCTCCCAAACAACTAAGAGCGGGCCGGCAATAAATATAGAGGTATAAGTACCAACAAGCACCCCGATAAATAGTGCTAATACAAAGTAATGAATCGTTGTCCCACCAAAGAGCAACAATGCTAAAATAACCAGGAGCGTGGTCAATGAGGTATTCAAGCAGCGTGCTAGAGTCTCTATAAGGCTAGAATTCACCGTTACGGCAAAGTCAGGACTGATGCCCTTAGTCTTATTCTCCCTGACACGGTCAAACACAACTACACTGTTGTTGATGCTGTAGCCCACGATGGTGAGTATTGCAGTGATAAACAGAGCGTTAACTTCCACATTAGCCACTTGCCCGAGAATAGCGAAAACGCCCAAAACAATGAGCACATCATGAATGAGGGCGATAATGGCACAGGTGCCCCACCGAAAGGGGCTGGGCATGCGGCGAAACGCCCAGGCGATGTAAATTAACATAGCCACAGCAGCTATTGCTACGGCGATGCCGGCGTTACGCGCTGTCTCAGTAGCTATGACCGGGGAAATTGTATCATGGTTAAGAATTCCGATCTCCGTATCTAAGCCAGTTTCCAATCCGCTAATTAGAGCTTCTTTTTCCTCAACCGATATTTCTTTAATGCGGATGAGAAAATTATCCTCACTCTTCTGAATAATGGCTTCGGAATATCCCAGAGCAGTCAATTCTTGACGTAGCTCATCGTGCTCTACCTGTGGGG
>MNYD01000008.1 GCA_001872925.1 Dehalococcoidia bacterium CG2_30_46_19
TCCTAAGGCAGGCTACCCAGTGATGGAAGGGAAGTGTCTGCTATTTAAATACCTTGGTGGTGTAGATGCCGTGCCTATTTGTCTGGATACCAAGGACCCTGATGAAATCATCCAGGCAGTAAAATGGTTACAGCCATCATTTGCAGGGATAAATCTGGAGGATATTTCCTATCCTAAATGTTTTGGCATACTTGAGCGCTGCAGGAAAGAGGTGGGAATTCCGGTATGGCACGATGATGTGCAGGGGACAGCTACGATAATGCTGGCTGGATTGATAAATGCTTTGAAAATTGTGGGCAAGAAGATACAGAATTGTAAAATTGTCTTTAACGGAACTGGGGCAGCTAATACCGGTTGCTCCAAGCTTCTCTGGGCTTATGGAGGGAAGCCTGGAAATAGCATCATGGTTGACAGCAAAGGCATACTTCATAAGGGAAGGAAAGATTTGGAGGAAGTGAAAGATAAGTATGTTGATAAGTGGCGCTTCTGCCAAAGTACTAATTCTGAGGGTAAAACTGGTAGTTTGACCGAAGCACTAAAGGGCGCTGATATACTCATCTCTTATTCTCACTCAGGTCCTGGCATAATTAACCCTGAGCAAATCAAGGGAATGACAAAAAATGCGATATGCTTTGTCTGTGCCAACCCCATTCCCGAGATCTGGCCCTGGGAAGCTAAAGAGGCAGGAGCTAGAATTGTTGCCACAGGCAGGTCTGATTTCCCCAACCAGGTAAATAACTCTATAGGATTCCCGGCTATATTCCGTGGTGTCCTTGACGTAGAGGCAAAGACTATCACCGATAAGATGTGTATCGTTGCCGCTGAGTCACTAGCTAAATATGCTGAAGAGCGTGGCATAAGCGAAGAGTATATCGCACCAACGATGGGAGAGACCGAGGCTTTCGTACGTGAGGCAGTGGATGTAGGAATGGAAGCTCAGAAGGAAGGCATCGCCCGAGTGAAAATCAGTCGTGATGAACTTCGCAAGAAAAGCGAGACAATGATACTCAGCGCCAAGGAGCAGGCTGACGTTTTAGTAAAGGCAGGTTGTATCGCCCCAGCAGTAACGTAGCTTAAGAGGTATCAAGACAACATGAGAGAAATCAAAGCGGAGGACATTACCAGGACAATAGCCAATTTATTCGAGCATTCCTGTCATTACCTCCCTCAAGATGTGCTAGCTGCCCTGAAGCAAGCGAGAGAAAAAGAAGAATCAGCAGTAGCACGCAATGTGTTGGATAGAATACTGGAGAACTGCGAAATCGCTGCTGCGGAGCAAATTCCGCTATGCCAGGATACTGGTGCTGCAGTAGTCATGTTAGAACTAGGCCAAGAAGTTCACATAGTTGGCAATGACCTCTATACAGCAGTAAATGAGGGAGTGCGTCAAGGATATGTCAACGGTTATCTCCGCAAATCCATAGTGCGTCAGCCCTTTTCAGAAAGGATGAATACCAAAGATAACACACCAGCGATGATTTATACCGATATAGTCCCCGGTGATAGGCTCAGAATTACAGTGATGCCTAAAGGGGGTGGCAGCGAGAATATGAGCCGCCTGACGGTGCTATCACCATCACAGGGTCGCCAGGGGATTATAGACTTTGTGGTAAACCGGGTTGATGAAGCAGGGAGCAATCCCTGCCCTCCCGTTATTGTTGGCGTGGGGATAGGGGGAACAGCAGAAAAGACAATGATGCTGGCTAAAAGAGCGCTGCTAAGAAAAGTTGGTGAGCCAAACCGAGATGCCGAAGTTGCTGCGTTAGAAAAGGAGATTCTACGGCGAGTTAATAATCTGGGCATTGGGGCAATGGGATATGGAGGCACAATCACCGCTCTAGCAGTTCACGTTGAAACTTTCCCGTGCCATATTGCTAGCTTACCCATAGCAGTTAACTTGCAATGCTGGTGTGCCCGGCATGAAGAAGCAATCCTGTAATTGGAGGTAAGAATGGCTGATGCCACCAAAGTCGCCGAACGAGAGGAACAAAAAGTAACAATGGTTGATATCTATATAATGGGCAAGCGCTACAAAGTTCCCGAAGGGCTTACTATCATGACGGCATTGGAGTACTGTGGTTATAGGCTGATTCGCGGTTGTGGCTGTCGGGCTGCGTTTTGTGGTGCCTGTGGCACAGTTTATAACTTTAAAAATGACCCTGTGCTAAGGTATGCCCTTGCCTGTCAAAAGCTTGTGGAACAGGATATGTATTTAACGCAGATTCCATTCTTCCCCGCTGCCAAACCTAGCTATGATTTGGAGAAGATGGAACCAACAGGTGAGCAGCTTTTGAAAATTTACCCTGAGCTGGTTACCTGCTTTGGTTGTAACAATTGCACTAAGAGCTGCCCCCAAGAGCTTGAGGTGATGGAGTTCATGTCCGCCGCTATAAGAGGTGACCTCAAAGAGGTGACAATTAAGTCCTTTGATTGTCTGATGTGTGGCTTGTGTGCTGCTCGGTGCCCACAGGGTCTAGTGCCATACAATATAGCTTTGTTATGTCGGCGTTTACATGGTCGCTACCTGGTACCTCGTTCCAAACACTTAGATGAAAGAATAGCCGAAATAGAAGCCGGTGAATTTGACGTTGAGATAGAGGAATTGCAAAAGATGAGTCTGGAAGAGCTAAAGCGACGCTTTGACGAGCGTCCAATTTTGAAAGAATAGTAGGAGGTAAGCGATATGCCTTATCCTGCTTATATGGAAGAAAGCATCAGGAAGGTGGAAGGCACCAGGGAGAGGCGATTAAAGGAGGAACTCCCACGCATTCCTGTTGGCAATAGGATGCCGGTGTTACAGGAATTCCATCCTGATTTTGTGAAAACCAGCATGCGTGAGCTATTGGTAGGGCCAAACAAGGGTGATCGCACGCCCAATGAGCTAGCTGATTTATTGGAGGGAAATAGCCGCATTGACCCTGATAAAATCGACCTAACCAGGATTGACTATGATGTGGATGCACTGATAATTGGTGCTGGCGGTGCTGGTGCGGCAGCAGCACTTATAGCTCAAGAAAATGGGGCAAATGTCCTATTAGTAACCAAGCTGAGACTGGGCGATGCCAATACCGTGGGATACCAAGGGGGAACGCAGGCAGCAGATAGACCTGATGATTCCCCTGTGCTTCATTACTTGGATACAATGGGCGGCGCTCGGTTTACCGCTGACCCTAAATTAGTCGAGGCACTAGTAAAAGACGCTCCAGATGTCATCAGATGGTTGGAGTCATTGGGAGTCATCTGGGATAAGAAGCCGGATGGGTCAATGGCTGAAGTCGCTCTTGCTGGAGAATGTGTCCCACGGTGCCACTGCTGTAAGGATTATACTGGTCTGGAGGTAATGCGTGTCCTGCGTGATGAGGTCAGGTGCCGGAATATAAATTATGTAGAATTCGCCCCGGCAATAGAACTGATAATGGATGACAAGGGACAAGTAGCTGGGGCGATATTGGTGAACCTGGAGACCAACGAGTTGAGCCTGGTGCGAGCTAAAGCGGTAGTTATGGCTACTGGCGGCATTGGAAGATTGCACATTCAAGGCTTCCCGACTACCAATCACTACGGGGCTACGGCTGATGGATTGGTATTAGCTTACCGAGTAGGCTGTCCACTTGTAGACACGGATACCATGCAATATCATCCTACCTGTGCTGCCTATCCGATAGCAATTCTAGGGCTGTTAGTCACCGAGAAAGTGAGGGGCTTAGGGGCACAGGTAGTCAATATTGATGGAGAGCAATTTGCTAACCCATTGGAGCCAAGGGACGTGCTAGCCTCGTGTATTATTCGAGAGTGCAAAGAGCGCGGCAAAGGAATAACTACGCCAACGGCTGAGCTTGGCGTCTGGCTAGATTCACCCAGGATTGATATGATTCATGGGGAAGGAACTGTGGCGCAGAATTTGCCGGCCATGGTGCGCCAATTCGGCCGCTTTGATATCGATATAACCAAGGAGCCGATGCTGGTTTATCCTGGTTTACATTATCAAAACGGGGGCATAAAGTTCAGCCCCAATGGAGCTACCGCTGTACCCGGGCTGTTTGCCGCCGGTGAGGTTGAGGGTGGGGTGCATGGTAAGAATAGGCTCGGTGGCAACTCATCGCTGGATTTGTTTGTCTTCGGAAGAAGGGCAGGAAAGTCGGCAGCTCAACATGCTAAAGAGGTAAGGCTAGGCAAACTTACTTTAGACCACGTACGTCAATGGCAAAGGGAGCTTAAAAAGGCTGGCCTAACCCAAGTAAGGCCTATTTCACCAAAGATTCTACCGGATTATGCCAGACAGCCACATGATTATTTGGCCGATTATGTTACCGAAAGATTGCACGCTGGTCAGATAAAAGTAGCCTAAACATTCGAGGAAAGAGTATGCCACTGCGAGAGCAAAGAGATGTCACGGAAATAGAAGGCGTTTTAAATAAAATCTTGAACATCAACAGCCCGCCAGTAGCTCGGTGCCGTCTCCTTTCCACTGGTTTTAACCCTAGTCATGCCTTAAACATAACCGAGAATATCGGAGGTCATAAGGAGTGTATTGGCTGCGGCAATTGCATAGACATCTGTCCCATCTTATTTCGTGAGCCATCTCGGCGAAATAAAACAGAACAACGGACATCAATGGCATTGGAAAGCATAGTCGGGGCAGATTGCGACCAATGCGATGCTTGCGTTTTAGCCTGCCCTCAGGTAGATACTACTATAAAAAACTACGTCGTTAACCACCGCATGATTGAAGTAATGTCCCGACTGGAACAGCGAATAGGAGATGAAGGCGAGCCTGACTTAGATTTGTTTGTGGAGGAAGCGATAACATGAGACTTCACCCTGAAAATTCTCCGAATTTTTAGGGAACCCGTTTGCCGCGCTTCGCTCGCGATGACAGGGAAAATTCAATTAGCTACAATATGATATGCCACTGTTAAGTTATTTGGACACCAAAAAACTAACACACACATTTGAGCTTGGACCGATAAGACCTCCTAGCGAGGCTTATTCCCTATTGATAAGAGCCACCAGGAACTGCCCCTGGAATAAGTGCCTGTTTTGCCCTGTTTATAAGGGAACCAAATTTGAGCTGAGAACAGTGGAGGAAATCCAACGCGATATAGAGGCCGCGAAAGCCATCAGCGATGGCATAAATGAAATAGCCGGGAAAATGGGCTACGGTGGCAGCGTTAGAGAGGTAGCAGCAATGCTATATAACCAACAAGAATATGAACAATGCGTTCGCAATGTTGCCCTCTGGCTTTTCGCTGGCGGTAAATCAGCCTTCCTTCAGGATTCCAACACACTTATTATGAAAACCCCGGAGCTAGTTCAAGTAATCACTTTCTTGAGGAAAACCTTCCCTAACATAAATAGAGTAACTACCTACGGACGTTCACAGACCGCAGCAAGAAAATCCCTGGAGGAATTGAAGGACCTTAAAGCTGCTGGCTTAGATAGAATCCATATTGGACTTGAAAGTGGCTATGACCCCGTACTGACTTACATGCAGAAGGGAGTTACTGCAGAAAAACACATTACCGGAGGAAGAAAAGTGGTGGAAGCGGGCATCTCCTTGTGCGAGTATGTCATGCCTGGGCTCGGGGGAAAGAAGATGTCTCACGAGCATGCCAGAGAAACAGCCAGAGTGCTAAATGAAATCAACCCTGACTACATCAGGTTGCGTAGTCTTCACGTTCACTCTATCATGCCATTATGGTCTAAAATACACGATGGCGATTTTGAATTACAGACCGAAGATGAAGTGGTGGAGGAGATAGGCATTTTTGTCGAGAATTTGCAAGTTACCAGCTACCTTAAAAGCGACCACATACTCAATCTGCTGATGGAAGTAGAAGGTAAAATGCCCGAGGATAAACAAAAATGCCTTGATATTATAAATGAGTATCTCAACTTGCCAGATGAAGAAAAACTCAATTTCAAATTTGGGAGAAGGCTTGGCTATTATGAGAAGCTAAGTGACCTCAAGGATAGCTACGGGCATTACAAAATTGACGAAGTTATAACGCAAATAAAATGCAGAGGGGAAAATATGGACGAGGTGCTATTTAAGCTAAAGGACGGCTTCATTTAGCAGAATTATGGCTAAAGGCTTTGTAAATTTAAACCCTTTCAAGTATGGCAAGGGGATAAAGCAGAGCAGCAAGCGAAAAGACACCAGGCAAGGTAAGGCAAAAGGGAAAAAAGAGGGGTCATGGCTAAAATAACTCAATTTAAATTTGGCTCCATCGTGATTGATGGCAAAAAGCACCGCCGGGATGTGCTCATCTTCAGCGACGGAACGGTAAAGCACAGGAAAGGCGGCTTCGGGATGTTTGGCAGCCACAACATCAAGAAGGAAGAAATAGAGGAACTGGTCCGCGGTGAGCCTGAAGTAATAATTGTAGGCACAGGGACAGATGGCAAAGCTAAACTAGCCCCTGAAGTTGAAAAATGGGCAAAGGAACGGAATTTAAGCCTGATTGTCCAGCCATCACGGGAAGCTCTAGCAAAACTAAACGAACTTACCGGGCAAAAGAAAAAGATTGCTGCTTTAATTCACATAACCTGCTGAATTTTAGCTAGCTCTACTTGAAATGCTTCTTCCCCATTACGGTAAACACAATCGCTGGTATTCCCAAAATCCAGGCACAGAAAAGGGCGAAGATTGAGCCAGCTAGCGCCAACCCCCAGGTTCTTTTCCTAAGAGCAAAAACCCCGCCTACTATGGCGATTAGGGCGAAGATAATTAGCGCCACACCTATCGCACCCATTATTACACCAACTCCAGCAACCCCACTAAACCGCCCAATAAGCCGCCCAAGCGCCCCCAAACCTGCAGCAACTAATATGCCAATAAGCAAGGCAGGGACTCCAGCAACTAAATCAAGTATCCCTGCCGTCAGCGGCATCCAGTCGCCACCAGCTTTCGCTACTACTTTACCGGCTACCCTGGCACCGCACTTAGGACATATCTCAGTTAGCTTGGTGGTTGGCGCACCACAATTGGGACAAAAGCTGGTGCCGCTCATTGGCTTCGCTCCACAATTAGGGCAAATCTCGGGACTTCCAGTCAATTCCTTGCCACAATTTCTACAGAACATTGTCTATCCTGATTCCTAACTGTGCTTCCGCGGCTAGGCTCTACTTGAAATGCTTCTTCCCCATTACAGTAAACACAATCGCAGGGATCCCTAGGAATATCGCAGGGAGAATAAGAGGTAGCCCGGCAAGAAAAACGGAGATTGAACCAGCTAGCGCCAACCACCATATTCTTCTTCTAATGGCGAAAACCCCGCCTACTATGGCGATTATGGCGAAGATAATCATCGGCACAGCTATCGCACCCATTATTGTGCCAACCCCAGGAATACCACCAAGCCCTCCAATAAGCCCCCCAAGCATGCCTAAACCTACGGCAAGTACTATGCCAAAAATCAAAGCAGGGACTCCGGCAACTAAATAAAGTATCCCTGCCGTCAGCGGCATCCAGGCGCCACCAGCTTTCTCTACTACTTTACCGGCTACTCGCGCACCGCACTTAGGACATATCTCAGTTAGCTCGGTTGTTGGCGCACCACAATTGGGACAGAAGCTGGTGCCGCTCATGGGTCTCGCCCCACAATTAGGGCAAATTTCGGGGTTTCCTATCAGTTCCTTACCACAATTTCTACAAAACATAACATTCCCCTTTTACCACTTTAGAATAACTTTGCCTTCCTTGTCCTTCATACGTCCTATAACAGCAAATATAAAGTCAACAAAGGCCCAAATCCCTACTGGTATAAGAAATACTAAGCCTATGCCAAAGACCCATATAGTTGACCAACCTGCAATGCTTAAGAGAAGCATTACAACAGCAGTTCCGTTCTTGCCAAGATAAAATCGGTGCGCACCGAAGTTCCCGAGAAAAAAGGCGAGTAAAGTAGTGGCAAGCCTTGATTTAGGTGATATATCTCCTGCTGCCTTCGCACCACATTTGATACATATTTCGGTTAGTGGCGTGGTTGGAGCACCACACGAGTGGCAAAAGCTAGTGCCATTCATCGGCTTAGCTCCGCAATTAAGGCAAATTTCAGGACTCCCCGTCAGTTCCTTACCACAATTTCTACAAAACACAATACCTCCTCGTCTGCCCCACACAAAATGGAGCAAAACCTGAACCAGTCATTTTTGCCCACTTGTTAATGAGCACAATTACTAAAAGCCGGTCATAAATGAGTTCAATATATTATCTAGCCGCCAGAGAGGCCAAGGAGAGGAAGAAGCGCCAGTGGTAGCTTTGGCAGCAGCCATGGCCACACTACAAAATAGAATATCACGCCAATTACCACCGTTATCCCGAGTCCGATAAAGAACATCCTCCACCACAACCCCCAGGCTAATCTCCATGTCGGCTTAACTTCCACTTTCTCCTCTTCCGGAATCTCCATCTTCTTTATCCCTCCTTTTTATTTATTAGCACTTCGATTTTCAAAGCTTACCAATAGTAACACCGCCTTTAGTTAAAGTATAATAGCAGTTAACGAGTTGTCAATATGGTTTGCCGGAAAAACCCTTGCATTTGACGAGCTCACCTGGATAGATAAGTGACATCCTACATGCTTATGACGCCGTAATAGGATCCTCTTGTGCCATTGCGAGCCGAAGGCGTGGCACGTATATTGATGTAGGATGTATCATGTAGTTTGGAGAGCATTTGGGAGACCTCTATGAGCGTGGCTGGGGACATATGTACCTCTAGG
>MNYD01000072.1 GCA_001872925.1 Dehalococcoidia bacterium CG2_30_46_19
GTGAGGCACTGGAGATTAAATTTAAGGGGAAGAACATTGCTGAAATTCTGGAGATGACTGTGGATGAAGCTCTGGAATATTTCGACCACTTCCCCCAGGTTAAGCGGAAGCTGGAAACTCTCAGGGATGTTGGTCTGGGGTATATTTGTTTGGGGCAGCCAGCACCTACCCTTTCTGGTGGTGAGGCGCAGCGGGTGAAATTAGCTACTGAGCTCTCCCGTCGTTCCACGGGCAAAACGCTCTATATACTTGATGAGCCAACTACCGGACTTTCCTTCCCCGATGTTGCCGCTCTTCTTCAAGTGCTGCAGCGGTTGGTTGATTACGGCAACACGGTCATCATTATTGAGCACCATCTGGATGTAATTAAAAACACTGACTGGGTTATTGACCTCGGTCCCGGAGCTGGTGACGAAGGAGGCTATATTATAGCTACTGGCACACCGGAGGAAATAGCCGGGGTAGAGGGCTCCTTTACTGGTAATTATCTTCGTGGTATATTATCATCGGTGTATCACCACGAGCGAGCCAGGGCAAATTCAGTTAAGCTATGAACAGGGAAGAGATTCTGAATTCGGTCAGAGCTAATGTTCAAGATGGGAACACCGTGAAACATATGCTGGCTACCGAAGCGGTCATGCGAGCCCTGGCAAAAAGGCTAGGTGAAGATGAAGAGGAGTGGGGACTTACTGGGCTGCTGCACGATATAGACACGGAGCTGGTTGAAAATGACCTTAATACTCACGGTAAGTTAGGGGCCGACATTGCCAGGGAGCTCGGGGCTACTGAGGAAATGGCTCATGCTATACTATGTCACAATGAAGCTCTCGGCGTTTCCAGGAAAATGAAGCTGGATAAAGGGCTCTTCTGTGTTGACCCCCTAACCGGGCTCATCACTGCCTCTGCTTTAGTTCGTCCTGATAAGCTGGCTGGACTGACCACTAAATCGGTGATGAAACACTTTCGCCAGCCAAGATTTGCTGCTGGAGCTAACCGAGAACAAATTGCTCAATGCAGCGAGCTCGGCCTTGAGCTGGAGGAATTCATCACTTTGGGCATTGAGGCAATGAAGGGCATCTCCTCAGAGCTGGGATTGTAATATCGCTGTCTTCCATAATAATTAAAGCAAGTCGGGCTCCCATGGGAAAATCGGAAATTGTGTATCTTGCCTTAATTCCTCTGGCTGTCCCTGAAACAAGTCTCGTAGGAAAAGTAGCCGACATTATCGGGAAAGACCCTTACGGGACAAGGCTTCTCCTTGCCGGGAAGGTACCCAGGATAGTTGCTTATTACGATAGCAAGCAGATGGCCGAGTCAGTCACCCAGGAGCTAAGGGATTTAGGACTTCTGCCGATTTTGTGCACAGATTCAGAGCTTTGCTGCTCTTCGGAAGGTTTTATCGCACACACTCTGGAATTGGAACAGGGGTACGCTCTATTCTACGACCGAGGCGGGCAAAAACGGGAGATGAAATCCGAGGACGTTTTCTTGATTATCAAGGGCGGAAGGGAAACTTATGTAGTCAAGGAGAAGACTGAAACCACCAAGAAGTTTAGCCTGAGTAGGACTGTCTTAATGGGTGGGATACCTATGTGGCGCACGGAAAAGAAACAAGTCAAGGGGATGTCCCCGACAACGGAATATTTTGCCCGACTTTATACCCGAGAATCATCGGAGCCTGTGGTGGAGATATTCCACACGCAGATGGATTATTCATTCTTAAAAGGGGAAATGGCTTCTTCGTCCCTGGCAAATTTTAATATCGTGGTTACCAAGCTGCAACAGGCATTTCCTGGAGCGATTTTTGATGACAATTTGATGCGTGCCTCGATAAAGCAGCCTTACACACCCAGCGCTGTCGACGATGCTGAAATCAACTGCAAACTCCTCTACTTACAATATCTAGCTGTGAAGCCATAGATGCCAGAAGTTTTCTTCATTTAGCCTCTGTCGTGAATATTTAACAAGCTAGCGTTTTGTTACTATAAAGGAGTCTCAAAGAGGTGTAGCGGCTATCTTAGGAGATTAAGGTTTATAGGATGGTAGAGCAGAGATGGGCATACAGGCGACATATGCTTGTCTATTTTTGTTTGATAAATTGCTTCGTCAACGGCTTAAACGTAGGTGTGGTGCCTCCTCTTTTCCCTGAGATTGCTGCCGAATTAAGCTTGACACATACTCAGATAGGAATTATCTGGGGCTCATGGTTTCTGGGGATGATGTTATTCTCGCTTATAGGCGGCGCTATGGCTGATCGCTTTGGAGTGAAAAGAGTGATAGCGGGGGCGCTTATTTTTTCAGCCGTATTCTGTGCTCTGCGCGGATTTATGCCCGGGTTCCGGGGATTGACGGTGACTATGTTCTTGTTTGGTGTGTCTCTGGCTTTCGTTGAGCCTAATCTAACAAAGGGTATTGGCCTGTGGTTCGGGAGAATGGAGCTGGGGCGGGTTAGCGGGATACTTCTGGTAGCATTTAGCGCGGGGCAGCTTCTGGGCAATATGACGGGTGCCTCGCTATTATCTCCGCTACTCGGTGGGTGGAGACCAACCATGTGGTTGACCGGAGCTGTTGCCGTGGTACTCCTTGTCATGTGGCTTGCTGGAGCTAGAGAGCGACCGGAAGAGGAAATTATGGCTGAAGGTGCAGTACCACAGCCCCGAATTTTGGAGAGTCTGAGGGGCATCATCAGGATTAAGGACCTCTATTTTGTATGTTTGATGGAATTTTCAGTTGTTGGGAGTTTTCTTGCTTTCCAGGGTTTTTTGCCAACTATGCTGGTTGAAAAAAGGGAGGTTACTGCTGCAACAGCCGGGCTTCTTGTTGGACTTACTGTGCTGACTAGCGGTGTCTTTAATGTTGTGGGGCCATCTGTGTCGGACAGGTTCGGTGTCAGGAAGCCCTTTGTGTGGCCTTTTTTACTGCTAGGCACCGTAGGTATGTCCATGGTAGCCTTTTTTATAGGTGGAGCCTTGATTGCTGTGCTGATTTTAATTGGCGTAGGTGCAGGAGTTACCGTTCCCCTGTTTAGAACCATCGTCCTGGAAATGCAGGATATTGATCCCTCTTATATGGGCTCTGCAATTGGCCTCGTTTTCACGCTAAACCGCCTTGGCGCATTTATCCTGCCTATCGCTATGGGGATAGTCATAGACATTAGCCATCTGTTTTGGCCAGCATTCCTGTTGCTCGGAGTATTGAACCTTATAGCTGTGAAGCTGTGTTTAGCGATAAAGGAAACAGGACTGCGGGCTAAGCGAGTATCCTGAACCGGAGGCGGTAGGGTCGATCACGCTGGGTGCCTTTTGCTCTCTAGCAACAATAGGTTTAAGCTGGTCTCTCTAGCCCAAATTCGACAACTTGACCCACTGACTTATATTCTGATACAACCTATGTTACAGTTATGAAATCAAAGCCATTGTAGCGCATGTTTCGGAGAGTCAGATACTGAAGTAAATGTGGCGTTGGGTGCCAGGATAGAAGGAGAAAATGGAAAGATGGGAATACCACAACTAACTGCTGAGAAATACAATAAAATCCTCGCTGACTACGAAAAGAAAACTCCAAAATCTAAGAAGCTTTACAAGGAAGCAAATAGGTACATTTCGCCATCGGGGGCTCCGGCTTATATGATCTGGCACAGGCCGTATCCTTTCTTTGTTAAGAAGGCTGAGGGATCAAGGGTCTTCGATGTCGACGATAATGAGTATGTAGACTTATTCATGGATCAAGGAATCTCCATAATTGGTCACAATCCACCCAGGGTCAGGGAAAGTATAGCTAGAACCATGGATAAGTATGGTGTCCATCTGGAACTTTGTGAAGAGTTAGCAACTGAATGGGCAAAAAAGGTAAACAAACATTTTCCCTCCTGTAAAAGAATAAAGATTGTTAATTCCGGTAATGAGGCAACAGCATTAGCAGTTCAAATAGCAAGGGCTTACACCGGGAGGGATAAGGTTATCAAATTTCAAGGGCATCATCATGGCTGGAACGCAGTGCTATCCTATGATGGATTAGTAGCGGGGTCAGGGACTTTGTTTACTAAAGGGATTCCAGAAAACCATTGGGAGAATCTTATAGCATTGCCGATAAATGATGTAGATAAATTAAAAGGCGCCATCAAGGAAAACAAAGATGAGATTGCTGCTGTGATTATGGAGCCTATGGGTGCAACAACAGGTGGGCCACCATTTCAAGAAGGTTTTCAAAAAGAGGTCAGAGAATTGACTGAAGAAAATGACATTCTGTTAATCTTCGATGAAGTAGTTACTGCATTTAGGGTCGCTCTTGGGGGGGCCCAAGAAGTTCTTGGGATAACACCTGATATTACCGTTTTTGGGAAGGCTGTAGGTGGTGGCATACCAATCGGAGCTGTTGGAGGAAGCGAGGATATAATGGGAGTACTTTGTGTCTTAGACTCGAAGGCTGATTGCTTCGGTTTAGATCGTATATTTCCAATGGGCTCTTTTTGTGCACAGCCTCTCGCTATGGCAGCAGGCATAGCGACGATAGAAGAGCTTGAACAGGGAGATTACATTAGGAACTCAATCTTAAGAGCAGAAGAATTGACTGAAGGAATAAATGAAGTTGCAAAAGCTCTTAAAGCAGATTTTTCGGCATATAATATCTATTCCATAGTTCACTTTGGCTTGGCGGAAAAAATAAAATCCGACTTGAGCAACGCTCTTGACTGGCTTGAGTTTAATCAAATGGTCAGGCTCATCCTTCTTCTTAACGACCCAGGCGTGGTAACACTACCCGGCCATGTATATATGTCCGGGGTACATACCAAGGAAGACATCGACACCGCTATTTTAGCATTTGAAAATTGCTTAAAGGTTTATAAGGAGTAATTAATGACAAGTGATTTGTGATACCAAATTCAAAATTATAAATTACATTATGAAAGCAGGGAATTATTAAATGGAAGAAAAGGTCATTGTTACAGTAGCACCCGTTGGGGCATTAACGTTTCTTGAAAAGGCACCGTATTTGCCCACAAGCCCTGAGGAGATAGCCCAAGAGGCATACAGGTCTTACCAGGCCGGGGCATCTATTGTCCACATACACTCAAGGGACGAAAAAACAAAATTGGCTACCCCTGATTTAAAGGTATACAACGAGATAGTCAGGCGAATTAGGGAAAAATGCGATATGATAATACAAATCGGCGGTGGAATAGGGGCTTGGTATGACCCGGTAACAAACAAACCGGTTGTTGCATCAGACGAACAGAAACTGGCTTTACTGAATATAGAACCAGAGCCAGACATGCTTACTGTGAACCTAGGTACATTCGACTTTATACTTCCTGGCTATGGTTATCAGACCTTTGATAATACGCCAGATTTTCAGAGGAAAGTTATCAAGGGCATTATTGAAAAAAAATGGGGCATGGAATTTGAAATCTATGATGTAAGCCACTTACACAATGCTCTTCGTCTGGCAGAGGAAGGGGTTTTTGATAAAGATATGCATTTTGATTTGGACTATGTGATGGGTGTAGCTGGAGGCATGCCAGCAACTCCGAGGCAACTGCTATATATGTTTGAAGAAGGGAAACGGTTATTCCCAAAGGCAAAAGTAGCAGTGCTAGGACTTGGTAGATACGAATTCCCGATGGTCACCCTGGGTATGATTTTAGGGTGTGATATTATACGTGTGGGTCTAGAAGATAATATTTACCTTTCTAAAGGTGTGCCAGTGAAGAGTAATGCTGAGTTAGTTGAAAAAGCAGTTAGGATAGCTAAGGAATTAGGTCGGTATATAGCCACAGTAGACGAGGCTAAAGAGATTTTAGGCTTGCCACAATAAAAATTTAAACTTTTAGGATTGCTATTGCAAAGGGGGCTACTATGGAAGAAGTTGGGTTAAAACGAGAAATTTCCATTCCTCATGGTGTACTTCTAGTTGTCGGTTTTGTTATCGGTGCAGCTGCATTTATACTCATCGGGCCACTGGCAGGTCAGACAGGTCCGGGATTATGGATAAGCTACTTACTAGCTGCGATTCCAGCCCTATTTGTGGCTCTATTGTTTGCCCAGATGGGCACGGCATTCCCGGTAACAGGGGCTACTTACATTTGTGTTAGTAGAACTGTTTCACCTGTTTTAAGTCTTGTCATGGCTTGGGTCCTAATACTGGGGATATTCATTTTTAATATGCCTATGATGGCCTATGGCTTTGCACAATATCTTTCGATAATGGTACCCGTTCCTTTGCTGCCTACAGCGATAATTATTGTAGTATTTTTTACAGTGTTAAACATCTTGGGCATTAAATGGATGATGTGGTTCCAGAGCATACTCACCGCCATAGCAATCGCAGCTTTATTAGTTTTCGGTTTTGGTGGAGCATTTCATGCGAATCCTGCGTATCAAACGCCACTATTGCCACTGGGCTTTAGTGCTGTAGTTATAGCAGCTATTCCAGCATTTATTATGTATAGCGGTTTAAATGGAATAACTGAATTAGCTGGTGAAATGAAGAATCCGAGGAGGGATGTGCCTCTTATTCTATTTATATCCTTATTTGTATTGACACTAATCTATATGGTCATAACTTACTCTCTTACAGGGCTAATGCCATGGCAAGTTTTAGGAGAAACAGAAGGGGCAGTAGCTGTGGCAGCAGGTACTTTCTTGCCAGCCTGGGGTGTTTACTTTATCGAGATCGGGGCATTGCTTGCGGCAGTAACTACCATAAATGCTCTTCTAGCAGTTATATCCAGGGATGTTCTCGCTTTAGGTAGAGATTTGGTGTTCCCGTCGTTTTTTGCCAAAGTTAATAAGCGCTTTAAAACACCAGACAGGGCTATCATCCTCCTCGGGGCTATATCAGTCGCCGGCGTCTTCATCGGAGAAACTATTGTGCGTTATGCCACCGTAGCAGCCCTTGCTTGTCTGCTTATGAGTTTAGTTGTAGCCATAGCAATTTTCCTCCTCCCACGCAGGATGAATGAGCGCTACAAGGCGTCTACGTTTAAGCTGAAAGGCGCCTGGCACTGGCTCATTACAATAGGAGGCGGATGTATTTTTGGAGGTCTTATTATCCTAGCTTCCATAGACGATCCACGCTCAGGCTTTTATTTCCTACTACTTATTGTTACCGGAGTTATATACTACTACTCCCGTAGACGGTATCTACGAAATAAGGGAATATCTCTAGAAGACAGACTTAAGAAGGTGGAAGAGATCTAAAATTTTATGGCAAGCTCTGTTTTTAATATCAATAGCGGCGTGAATCTTGCCAAGTCAATCTTAGGAATTTTGGCAAGTTTCTCTTTGTCCAATTAACCTGCTTTTACTAGTCCTATATTTTCTGCTTTTAATGTGCCTGATAATCGGTAGCATATCGAGGAGCAAAGGTTTCCCACATGCTTTCGCACTATTCTTAATTTCTACCTAGGAATTGTCCAGCCATGCTTCGCCAACTTTACCAAAGGCCGACGAGCACGTGAATCGCCGCTATCGATGTTGCATTTTGTCACGATTCAAGTGTTCTGGAAAATATTATCCTAGAAGTAGAAGCAAAAATTTCTGTAACCCGCGGTTACCTGATAAACGGATTATTCTTTCGCTCTTGCCGATGATGGTCTATGGATATGCCCGCAGTGAACCACGGTGTGGTGGAGCAAGGTCACCAACACCGGCTACTTGTGCTTAGTGCACAACCTCGGCAAGCGATGATAAAGCTTCCCAAGCATGAACAGAATAGCGTTTTGTTATTTTCCTGTGCCTTCTTAATCGCCGCTAGTGAACGACACTTTTCCTGTTCTCTCAGCCCGGGGAAATTATCTTGAGGATGCCGATGCTTGAAAATAGAAATATAGCCGAGATGAGGACAAAGCCTATGATGGTGAAAAGCGTCGACTGTCTTATATTCCAGCCGAGGAACCAAACCAGTGCTGCACAGCCATAGACTCCAAGAAGAGTGGCACCGGGTATCAATCCGTAGATACCGTACTTTTGCAATCGCCGTACTCTGCCCCTCAATTTGAGCAAAAAATTGACAATCCTTTGAGACTGTGCTCCCAGGAGGTGGAATATGCCGAGCACGAGGATGAATATCCCTATACCTGTAGAGACTACGGTGAGGAAGACATATAAAGGTGGCAACTTCAGGGCAATACCCAGTGGGATGGCAAGATACTCTAAGGCAAAGGTTGAGCCAACCAACTCCATAGCCCGTGATGGGGAAACACCGTATGTAGTAGCAAAGAGCAGCGGGATTATAACGATAAGGAGACAGGCTAGTGCTACTACCTTCGATATCTGACCTGCTCTCTGCGGCAAAAAGCTATCCTTTTAACTCACCAGTAGCATACATCTTCCTCAGTTCTATCTTGTTGAATTTCCCGACGCTTGTCTTTGGTATCCCCTCCATGAACACAAATTCGTCTGGTATCCACCATGAGACCTTAACCTTGCCTTGTAGAAACTCTTTTAATTCATCCCCAGTCACAGTCTCACCTGGTCGGGGTACCACGCATGCCAGCGGCCTCTCCTGCCACTTAGGATGTGGAACCCCGATGACAGCAGCCTCTAGAACCTTTGGATGAGCCATTATGGCATCTTCAAGGTCAACCGATGATATCCACTCACCTCCACTCTTAACCAGGTCCTTTGTCCGGTCCACAAGTCTCACATATCCCTCCTCATCTATGGTACCTACATCACCAGTGTGCAGCCATCCTCCTTCGAATGCAGGTTTGGAGCGCTCGGGGTCCTTGTAGTACTCTTTGGCTATCCATGGTCCTTT
>MNYD01000010.1 GCA_001872925.1 Dehalococcoidia bacterium CG2_30_46_19
GATACCGAAAACCTCACCCTGGAACAAGTAGTTGATAAAATATACGCCTTAGCAGTAAAACAGTGACCTTATCTCAAAAGATTGTAGTAACTATCATTAAGCCGTTATACCATATTTTCCTCTCCTGGGAAGTTAGAGGAAGGAAAAATGTGCCTTCATCCGGGCCGCTTATCGTGGTCGCCAACCACGTGCATGTCATTGATGGTGAATTGCTGTTGTTCGGCGTCTCACGGTGGATAACTTTTATAGCTAAAGAACCGCTGTTCCACTATCCTGTGCTGGGAGCTCTCCTTCGCTGGGCGCAAACTCTGATGGTGTCCCGCCAAAGGACACTGAGCGATATCAAAGGATTGCTCCAACAAGTTGAACAAACGCTGAACAAAGGCTCGGTTATCGGGATATTCCCTGAAGGGAAAAGAAGCCACCAGGGAAAACTCCAGGCCGGTAAACCTGGACTTGCCGTGCTTGCTTCACGAATGCACATCCCCATCCTTCCTGTAGGCATCAGTGGCACGGATAAGATTCATGGCATAAGCTGGCTGTGGAAGCGTCCTCATATAATCATTAATATCGGGAAACCTTTCTATCTCCCCCAAGCCGAGGGCAGGCTAACCAAGCCACAGAGGAAAGCGCTAGCCGATTTGATGATGCACGGAATAGCTGCCCTCCTCCCTCCCGAATATCAAGGTGTCTATGCCGAACATGGAGATTGAGGTAGCTCGGGAAATCGGGCTGTGCTTTGGCGTCAGACGAGCAATAACGTTACTGACCGAAGCTGCAAGCAAATATGGGAAGGTAGAAATACTGGGGCCTGTGGCACATAACCAACGATTAGTGCAACAGCTAGATAAAGCAGGGGTAAAGATGGTGGCTAATTTAGAGGACGTAAGAGGTGAAGTCATCGCCATTCCCACTCACGGAGTAGGTCCTGATGTGCTATCGAAGCTGGAAACTCGCAAGCTCAACATCATTGATGTCACCTGTCCCATAGTCAAAAGAGCTCAATCGGCTGCTGCTAAACTGGCCCGGGCTGACTTTACCGTCATTATCTTTGGAGAGGCAGAACATTCTGAAGTCAAAGGGCTCTTAGGCTGGACAGGGGGAAAAGGGATGGCTGCCCTGAGCGTGAACCAGATTGTCAGCCAGGCCAATGTCATTGCGAGCCCTTCGCTCCTTGTCATTCTGAGGGAGCAAAGCGACCGAAGAATCTCCTCTTCACTTCGTTCAGAGCTTCGGCTCACCAAGACAGGCTCCGCGAAACAATCTCTATTATCATCCCGACTCGGCATTATCTCTCAGACCACTCAAAATAAAACCTCATTTACCAATTTCGTCAATCAAGTTATCACCACCTTCATTCCAAAAACCAGTGAGATAAGCATCATCAACACACTGTGCCAGGCAATACAGACGAGGCTGGAAGCAGCGATAAAGTTAGCTCAAAAAAGCCAGCTCATCATAGTAATAGGAGGACGCAACAGTGCTAATACCAAACGACTTGCCGAAGCTTGCTCCGCCATCGTGGAAACTCACCCAGTAGAAACAGCGGAGGAGATACAGAAATCATGGCTCACCGGCAAGCACCACATTGGCATTACCGCTGGAACATCCACTCCTGATGAAGCGATACAAGAAGTAATAGCAAAACTAAATTCTTTAGCTTAGTGTTCAACCATCATGCCTGGTTCCTGGTCTATATTGCCATTGCAAGCCCCTTTTTTTGTCATTGCGAGCCGAAGGCGTGGCAATCCCTTAAAAAATCAAAATGCAAAATGAGGAAGGTTCTTACCTTTTATAGTATCCCGCATAACTTCGTACAAAAATCCCTCTAAATCCCCCTTTAAAAAAGGGAGTTCAACGCCCCCGTAAGGGGGATTTGACATTCCAGGAAAGCAAGTTGGGATTATAAATAGTTTTGTGCCTGACTATAATTTGTCATTTTGACTTTTTATCTTTGATTTTTGATATTGCTTGGGATTTGGATTTCCCCTGCGGGGTGTCAGTGCAGGCTGCTTCGCCGCCGGATTTTGTAGTTGCCTGATTCATCAGGCACAATTGCCCAATAAATTGGGCAACTACATTTTTAAACTACGCTTCGGAATGATACCCAGCACAGGGGCTTAGCCAAGCTGGTCAGCTAACTTCCGGCCACCAAGGAGATGCAGGTGAAGATGAGGGACTACCTGTCCTCCTTCAGGTCCACAATTTATCGCCAGGCGATAGCCTTTCCCGGCAATTCCTTCCTTTTCAGCCAACTTCTTAGCTAACAATATAAGACGCCCAATGAGCCCTTCCTGCCGTTCACTAACCTCGGCTAAAGACGAAATGTGAGCTTTAGGGATGATAACTATATGAACCGGCGCCATGGGATGAATGTCCCTGAAGGCAAGAAAATCTTCACCCTGGTAAATAATATCGCTGGGTATTTTGCCACTGACGCTGTCACAAAAGACGCATTTCTCCATCCTGTTAACCAACTACTCCTTCCTTCCTCAATTTGTCAATCTCCCCCTTGCGGTAGCCCAAGCTTGCCAATACCTCGTCGGTATGCTCTCCAAGAAGAGGAGATAAGCTCCTCACTTTCCCCGGGGTATCTGATAACCTGGGCACTATGCCCAGTTGCCTGACTTTGCCTAAAGTGGGATGCTCCACCTCTATTACCATCTGGCGATGAATTACCTGAGGGTCAGAAAAAACCTCGTCCAGCGTATAAACTTTCCCCACAGGAATATCCTTTTCAGTCAGCAATTCAAACCATTCATCTCTGGTCTTGGTCAAAAAAGCCTGTTCCAAGAAAGAGCGTATCTCATCCCATTTTTTATCCTGCAATTTGTTGATGGTATGGGTGACAGAGAAATGGTAAGGGGCATAATCCTCCCTGCCAAATAATTCACAAAGGCTTTTCCAGAAATGAGGCTCAATACAGCCAATGGTGACATATTTGCCATCCTTGGTTTCATATACCCCATAATAAGGATAGGCGCCGTGAAGCGCCGTTTCCCCCCTCTTGGCAACCAATCCGGCGAGGAAATAGGCTACAGTGAACTCACCCAGAAGCGATAACGCTCCATCCATATAGGCTACATCTATATATTGCCCCTTGTCCGTTTTATTTCGGGCGAGCAAACCCATCAGAATACCGATGACGCCATATAAAGACGCTCCAGCAAGGTCAGCGATTAGATTCATTGGAACCGCTGGGGTAGCCCCTGGCGGACCCATCAAGCCAAGAACCCCGGCCAGAGAGATATAGTTAATGTCATGCCCCGAGAAATTACAATAAGGACCATCCTGACCGTATCCACTAAGTGAACAATATACTATCTTAGGATTCAACTTGCTGATAGTCTCATAATCTACCCCCAACCGCTTGACCACTCCGGGCCGGTAACCCTCAATAATAACGTCTGCTTGTTGTGCCAAACGGTAGAATATCTCACGTCCTTTATCTGACCTGAGATTGAGCCCAATGCTCTTCTTATTGCGATTATAAGCAAAGTAAGCTGCCTCAGCCCTTCTCTCCTCCCCTTTCGGGGAAGGTCCCCCTCCAGCAAGGGGGGAAGGAGTAGGCATCTCAACCTTAATCACTTCAGCACCAAAGTCTCCCAGTATCATAGTGCAAAAAGCACCGGGCACAAGCCCTGATAAATCAAGAATCTTAATTCCTTCCAAGGCTAACATCGTTCCTCCTGCTACTTTGATTACTTCCTTGTCTTTCAGCTGCCCCACTTGCCATGCCAACCTCCAGCAAATACTTAATGATAATACCTTGAGAGGAACAAGTTGGCAACCTTCTATATCGAGATTGTTTAGCAACCTATCCCCCTGACCCCCTTCCCTTAGCAAGGGAAGGGGGAGTGTAGGTAAGAGAGGGGTGAAACCCCTCTCTATAAATCTCTCCCCCCTCTCCTTTGAAGGAGAGGGGGATAAAGGGGGTGAGGTTAGTAAACACTCTCTATATCGCGAGCCCTTTCGTGTCGTTCCGAGCAGCATAAACCAACCCCGAGGCAAATATAGCAATGAGATTGTTTCGGCATTCCATGCCTCGCAGTGACGATAAGGGAAGTCATTGCGAACCCCCTTTTGCCACTGCCAGCCTTTTCCGTTGTCATTGCGAGCCGAAGGCGTGGCAATCCTTGGAAAACAAAATTCTAAATACTAAATCCGAAATACCAAACAATATGAAGAAACAGACAGTAATCAGGAGTCAGCGGTCAGCTAATGGCTGAAGGCTGATAGCTGAAAACTACTGTATTTTGAACTGTAATTTTGATTTTTACGGTTAATTTTTGATATTACTCAGGATTTTAGTGCTTGTGATTTAATTCGGGGTATAGGCAGGTCGATTTTGTAATTTTTCAAAGCTGCTTGAATAATCTCGGCTGATTTTGCATCTGGCTCAACAAGAGGCAGTCGTGGTTTGCCTACGGGAAACCCCAGGTAATTCAAGGCATATTTAACCGGCATAGGGTTGGAAACAATGAACAAAGCTTCTATTAAAGGCAGTAGGTTTCGGTGGATACTAGCTGCCTCTTTGCTTCTGCCGTTCAGGAATTTTTCCATCATTTCCCTTATCTGGTTTCCCACCAGATGAGAGGCAACGCTGATAACGCCGTATCCTCCCAAGGCCAGTATAGAAAGAGTATCGCTATCGTTACCACTGTAAATCAGGAAATCATCTTTCGTTTCCTGGATAATCTTGGCGATCTGACTAAGATTGCCACTAGCTTCCTTTATACCGACAATATTGTCAATCTGGCTTAGCTTGATTACGGTATCAGCGGTGATGTTGGTAACGGTGCGAGAAGGAACGTTATAAATGATGCAAGGCAAGGTGGTAGCTGAAGCTATAGCTTTGAAATGTTCGAATAGACCTTGCTGAGTTGGCCGATTGTAGTACGGAACTACGAGCAGACAAGCATCGACGCCGATTTTTTCAGCCTCCTTGGTTAGTTGTTGGCTTTCCCTGGTGTTGTAGTTACCGGTACCAGCGACAATCGCCCCCTTGTTAGCTATCTGCGATTTAACCTCACCAAAAAGTCGGAGTTTCTCCTCAGTAAAGAGAGTGGGAGATTCGCCAGTAGTGCCGGAGACCACTACTCCATCGCTGCCGGAGTCAAGCAAAGCTTGAGCCAAATTCCGAGCTTGTTGATAATCAACCTTTCCTTCAGCAGTGAAAGGAGTGATCATCGCGGTGAGTAAGCGCCCGAGATTATTCATTTAAGCCACTACACTCCTTTTAGATGCTATCCAGCCTCTCTTTATCCCTTCTTCAGCAATCTGGACAGCGTTCAAAGCAGCTCCCTTGCGTAAATTGTCAGCTACTATCCACATGACCAAACCGTTAGGGCCGGAAATATCTTCTCGAATTCTGCCTACAAATACATGGTTTGACCCTGTTACTGCCCAAGGATATGGATAATGACTAACGCTGGGGTCATCAAGCACCTTGATTCCAGGTGATTGGTCTAGTATCTTCCTTGCTTCTTTGGCAGAGATAGGTGAAGTAAATTCCACATTCACTGCTTCGCTATGTCCAAACCAGACAGGGACCCTGACACAAGTAGCCGAGGCAGCTATGTCCGGAGCATGCATTATTTTTCGTGTTTCCTCCGTCATCTTCCATTCTTCTTTAGTGTAGCCATTATCCAGGAAGACATCTATTTCTGGAAGAACATTAAATGCTATTTGATGAGCAAAGGCGTGGGGGCATACACTACGACCCTCTAAGACTAGCTTTGTTTCCCTGGTTAGTTCATTTGCCGCGGCGAAGCCGGCGCCCGACACTGCTTGGTAGGTGCTTATGATGACTCGTTTTATCGGGTTAACTTTATGGAGCGGATAAAGAGCCACTACCAGCTGGATCGTGGAACAATTTGGATTGGCGATTATCCCGTTATGTTGATTTATATCCTCAGGATTTACCTCAGGGACTACCAGGGGGACCGAAGGCTCCAATCTAAAAGTAGCGCTATTGTCGATGACTACCGCGCCAGCTTTAGCAGCTATAGGGCATAGCTGTCGGCTAACATCAGCGCCAGCGGAGAAAAAGGCAATATCGATATCATGAAAAGTCTCTGAGAAAGCCTCCTGCACCTCGAATGGACGATGGCGAAAGAAAATCTCCGTGCCACTCGAGCGTTCAGAGGCCAAGGGGCGCAATTTGCCTACGGGGAACCTTCGTTGTTCGAGTATACTGATAAATTCCTGTCCCACAAACCCCGTTGCACCCACAATAGCTATATTGAATCTTTCCATGATAAAGCCCCTTACAGTTTTTCTAGCAACGAAGCTAATCCGTAAATTAATCCTTTTCGCTTTACTACTTCTTTGATGGCAAGGATGACGCCAGGCATATATGCCTCACGACTTATTGTCTCCATATGCAAACTTAATCTTTGTCCCTCTCCACTGAATATAACCTCCTGCCCTGCCATAAACCCTGGTGACCTCAAGCTATGAATGGCTATGCCTTTAATTTGTCCTCCTCTGGTACGAGGAATTACCTCTGTTTTTGTTTTGGGGTAGGTAAAAGGTTTACCATGTGCCTTCAACATAGCCTTTGCCGTATTTATCGCTGTTCCCGAAGGGGCATCGACTTTTTTATCGTGATGCATTTCGATAATTTCAGCGTGGTCGAAAAACCTGGCAGCCAGTTCTGCTAGCTTGATTAAAACAGCAGCTGATAAGGAGAAATTAGGCGCCACAACCGCCCCAATGTCACATTTTTGGCATAACTGGTCAATTTCAGCGATGTTTTCTTCCGAGAGCCCGGTGGTGCCGATAACTAAATTAACCTTTCTTTTAGCAGCAATACGGGCTGCTACCATGGATGCTTCGGCGGTAGTGAAATCTACCACGGCATTGGCATCACATTCCTCCAGAAGGGAATCCAGATCAGATGAAAAACGTACCACCTTACCAACTATAGGAAGATACTTTTGAGTTACCTCTTTCTCTACAGCACCTACTAGCTCTATCGTATCCTGTTTGGCGATAGCGTTAATTATTTCCTGTCCCATCCTGCCCAGAGCACCATTGACTACCACTCTTATTGGTTTCATTTCCTTACCTTACTAATGCTTTATTTCACCAGGTTATATGTTATCCTTTTCACGACGAGAGTAGTGTTGCCTCGTTTCCTTTTGCCCATATCGTTTTGAGGGTGAAGGGGAGTTTACCCTATCGTTGGGTGATTGGGAAGGCCCTTGGGACACCGCTTTATGGGATAGATTTATTCTACCTAAATCATCGATTTGAATTACCTTGACCATTATCTCGTCGCCAACTTTAACGACGTCTTCGACTCTGGGGACATAGTGAGAAGCAAGCTCGCTAACATGCACCAATCCCTCTTTACCAGGCGCAATTTCCACCATAGCCCCGAAGCTTAACACCCGGGTTACTTTGCCAGTATATATCTCGCCCACCTTTATTTCCTGGGTTAAATTCTTAATCCTGTCCATTGCTTTTTGGGCTGCCTCTTCGCTAAGAGAACCAATAAGCACAGTGCCATCGTTCTTAATATCTATGGTCGTCTTGGTCTCTTCGATAATGGACCTGATGGTTTTGCCCCCAGTGCCAATAACGCTACCAATCTTGCTTGGGTCGATGGTCATCTGGTGCATCCTTGGGGCATATGGACTAAGCTCGGAGCGGCTGGTGCTTAACGTCTCACGCATCTTGTCTAGTATTTCCAAGCGAGCCTGTCGTGCTCGTTCCAATGCCTCGGACAGAATCTGATGTTCTATCCCCTTAAGTTTGATATCAAGTTGTAATGCGGTGATTCCTTCAGCTGTACCGGCAACTTTGAAATCCATATCGCCATAGGCATCTTCCATCCCCTCTATATCAGTTAGCAGGACGTATTGATTTTCGTCAGTGATGAGTCCCATGGCTATTCCAGCTACTGGTGCTTTAATGGGCACGCCGGCATCCATTAGAGATAGAGTTGAGGCGCAAGCACTTGCCATAGAGGTACTCCCGCTAGAACTGAGGACTTCGGAAACTAAACGAATAGTATAATGAAAATCTTCTTCTGTAGGTAATATCGGTGCGATGGCTTGTTCTACCAAAGCGCCATGCCCAATTTCTCGCCTTCCCGGCGTACCTATCCGTTTTACCTCTCCTGTAGAGAATGGAGGGAAGTTATAGTGATGTAAGAATCGCTTGGTTTCCTCTAACCCCAGACCATCCAATAGCTGTTCCTGCCCAACGGAGCCCAAGGTAGTGACTGTTAATACCTGTGTTGCTCCCCGAGTAAATAATGCTGAACCATGAGTGCGTGGCAGAAGACTGACTTCACTGCTGATAGGGCGGATCTGGTTAGCTTGGCGGCCATCTAAGTGTTGTTTTCTATCCAGGATCGTTTTTCTTACCATTGCTCTGAGCTTGGCTTCAAAGGCTAAGTTGATTTCCTTCTCGGAGAAGGAATCAATTAATTTTTGTTTTAATTCTTCTTTTACCTGGGTTAGAGCTTGTTCTCGTTGTGTTTTTTCCTTCGGTTGCTCCAAAATTTGACTTAATCTGTCCTCAGTCAATGAGGAAACCTGAGTTAATAATTCCGGGGCAACTTCTCTTGCCTCGGGTTCTATCTTTGGCTTGCCGCAAGCCTGCGCCAGCTCTTCCTGGAGTTTGATAATCTCTTGGTTAGCTTCATGCCCAAATTTAATCGCCTCCATTATAAGGTCTTCAGGAGCCTCCTTAGCACCTGCTTCCACCATTACTATCGCATCTTTATTACTGACAACAACTACATCAAATAAGCTGTCTTCAACCTGAGTAAATGTAGGGTTCAATATCATA
>MNYD01000102.1 GCA_001872925.1 Dehalococcoidia bacterium CG2_30_46_19
TATGCGTCGTAGCCTGATTTTAGAGCAAGCCAAAGTCCCCGAATTAGCTGCACCAATATTGACCTCCATCGAAGCTAGAGGACATGTCGTCATCGGCACGACACATACCAGAACTGATTGGGAAGAGGGGTTGGAGGTAAAACATCTTTCCGAGGATAGCCAGGTTGATTTAGTATGGTGGCTCGGCTGTCAAGCATCCCTGGAAGACCGCAGCTTAAACATTGCTCAAGCATTCGCCAAGATATTGAACGCCGCCAATATCAACTTTGCCACGCTAGGCACCGAAGAAAGCTGCTGCGGTGACCCGGCTCGAAGGATGGGTAATGAATATTTATTCCAGATGCAGGCTACCAAAAACATCGAGCTGTTAAAGAATTATGGCGTTACAAAGATAGTTACCACCTGCCCTCACTGTTTCAATACCCTTAAAAATGAATATCCGCAGTTTGGTGGCGAATTTGAAGTTATCCACCACTCCCAGCTCATCGCCCAACTAATAACGGAAGGTAAATTGAAACTAACTTCAGGATTGAACCAGAGGGTAACCTACCATGACCCCTGCTATCTTGGTAGACACAATGATATCTACCAGCCACCGAGGCAAGCTCTTGCTGCAATCCCCCAAATCCATTTGGTAGAGATGGAGCGTAGTCGCTGGAATAGCTTCTGCTGTGGTGGAGGTGGAGGAAGGTTCTGGGTTGAGGAAAAGCAAGGCAAAAGGATAAGCGATGTACGTATTGAAGACGTTATCAAAACCAAAACAGAAATAGTGGCTACCGCCTGTCCTTACTGCATGCAAATGCTCGAAGATTCCATAAAGAGCAAGGGTGCGGAAGAGTCCTTAAAGGATTTAGACATTGCTGAATTAATAGCAATGGCAATAGAATAAATTTTAGTTTCTCTACTGCGTTAATTTTCCGTGCACTTTCCGCATAACCTTCTGCAGCGTTTCCCCGGCTTTGCTATGGATAACCACAGTAGCATACTGGTCGAGGTCTGTTGGGGTAAGGTTGACAATAGCTATCTTTGCTCCAGCTTCCCTAGCATATACCGGCATATATGCTGCGGGGTAAACAACCAAAGTAGAGCCAACAACTATGAAAAGGTCACAATTCTGTGAACGGTGAGTAGCCTCTATTAATGTCCTCTGTGGCAATTGTTCACCAAAGAAAACGGCGTCTGGCTTCAACATACCATGACAATTAGGGCACTCAGGAACCTCAATACCTTCCTTTATTCTGGGTAGAATCTCCTCCATGGGAAAACGCTGATGGCAATTAAGGCACCTCGCCCATTGCATATTGCCATGTAATTCGAAAATCCTGTCCTCAGGAACCCCGGCTTTTCGATGGAGATTATCTATGTTCTGGGTAATGACACAATCCAGTTTGCCCAGTCTGTAAAGCTCGGCAATGGCATAATGTGCCGGATTTGGTTCTATATTTGAGATAACAGCACCTAAGCTAAGCAACTGCCACTGTTTTCTACGTGTCTCGAGACTGCTGACAAATTTTTGATAGGTGAAATCATCAGGGTCGAATCTATCCCAGATTCCCCCCGGACTGCGAAAATCAGGTATACCTGATTCCGTGCTTATCCCAGCGCCGGTGAATACCACAATTTTTTTAGCCGCTACTATCAGGTTGGCTAGTAACTCAATTTCTGCCACGGTTTAATTTTATCGCAAACAAACTATTATTAGATAGTAGTAAATACATTAGAATCTTGACATTACACTTACCCCCTTTATATCATTAACTAAAGGTTGCCCGAGTAGCGCAAGGGTAGCGCAACCGACTTGTAATCGGTAGGTTAGTGGGTTCGACTCCCCTCTCGGGCTTGGGTTAGCTTTTTTAGCCTGATTATGATAAAGTAACGAGGAAAGGCGGGGTGCCGGAGTGGTTAATCGGAGCAGTCTGTAAAATTGCCGCCCGTAAGGGCTACGTAGGTTCAAATCCTACCCCCGCCATATAAATTAGTGATATAATGCCCACATAGCTCAGTAGGTAGAGCACGTTCTTGGTAAGAACGGGGTCACCAGTTCGAATCTGGTTGTGGGCTTTTAAGGACGAAGGAGGTTAATAGAAATGGCAAAGAAAGTTTATGAACGGACCAAACCCCACATCAATGTTGGCACCATAGGGCATGTTGACCATGGGAAGACCACGCTGACTTCAGCGATAACCCTGACATTATCCAAAGCAGGGATAGGGACCACTGAATTTCGCCCTTTCGAGTCGATAGATAATGCCCCTGAGGAGAAAGCCAGAGGGTTGACCATCGCTATTTCCCATATTGAATATGAGACTGCTAAGAGACATTACTGTCATGTTGATTGCCCTGGGCATGCCGACTACATCAAAAATATGATAACCGGGGCAGCTCAAATGGATGGGGCAATCCTGGTAGTCGCTGCTGATGATGGTCCGATGCCTCAGACAAGAGAACATATCCTCCTAGCCCGCCAGGTGGAAGTCCCCAGCATGATGGTTGCCCTTAACAAGATAGACCTTATGGAGGACCCTGAATTGCTGGATTTGGTTGAAGTGGAGGTCAGGGATTTATTGAAGAAATATGGCTTTCCTGGAGATAAAATCCCCATCATTCGCTTAAGTGCTCTTAAGGCTTTGGAGTGTGGTTGCGGCAAGCGAGAGTGTCCCTGGTGTGGTGGAATATGGAAGTTAATAGCTACCATAGATGAATACATTCCTATGCCGGTAAGAGAAAAAGACAAGCCTTTCATGATGCCGATAGAGGATATATTTAGCATCAAAGGACGTGGCACCGTGGTCACTGGAAGGGTGGAGCGAGGCACTATCAAAGTCGGCGACGAGGTGGAAATAGTGGGTATTAAGGAAACGCAGAAAACAGTGGTTACCGGCGTAGAGATGTTCCATAAGTCAGTTGAACTAGCTGAACCCGGTGATGCCATTGGCTGTCTGTTACGGGGGACAGAACGAGATGAAGTGATGAGAGGTCAAGTTCTGGCAGCACCAGGGACAACAAAGCCTCGCTCAGAGGCTGAGGCCGAGGTGTATATTTTGACCAAGGAAGAAGGAGGAAGGCATACCCCATTTTTCACTGGCTACAAACCACAGTTTTTTATCAGGACGATGGATGTCACCGGGATTGTAACTCTTCCTGGAGGTGTGGAGATGGCTATGCCTGGCGATAGCTTAACTCACATGAAGGTTAATACAATTTATCCTGTGGCTATGGAAGAAGGATTGCGGTTTGCCATCAGGGAGGGTGGTAAAACGGTGGGTGCCGGCGTGTTCACCGGGGTTAGCAAATAAGCATGGCTAAGAAGGGGGAACAGCGCAAAATTATCTATCTAGCATGCACTCAATGCCAGCAAAGAACATACACCTCCTCTAAGAATAAGGGGAATGACTCACAGCGGCTGGAATTGAAAAAGTATTGCCCCCGTTGTCGCGTCCATACACTTCATCGAGAGACAAAATAATTTATGCCTAAGAAGAAATCGAGACTCAGCTTCCTTACTGAAGCAATAGCAGAGCTAAGGAAAGCACACTGGCCAACAAGACAAGAACTTCTCAGACTAAGTGCTATGGTTCTTGTTCTCTGCATTCTTATAGGCGCTATTCTGGGCATTCTGGATTACGGCTTCACTAAATTATTCACCGCTTTAGTTATCGGGAGTTAGCAGATGATGTCAGACGGACAATGGTATTTACTGTATGTCTCTTCAGGACATGAGGAGCAAGCAAGAAGAAATCTGGAGCAGCGCATTAAATATATGGATATTGGAGGTGAGGTGCTTGAAATAGTCATACCGACAACCAAGGAGATTGAGATTAAAGGAGGAAAACGCCGGACTATAAATAGAAAAGCCTTTCCCGGCTACATAATGGTTCGTATGGAACTCAATGAGCATAGCTGGGACATAGTGCGCAATACGCCTGGTGTTGTTGGCTTTGTAAGCACCGGTGCTAAGCCAGTGCCATTAGCTCCAGAAGAGACAGAGCGTATTCTACAGCGAATGGAAGAAACCCCTTCCGAAGTTAAAACAACTTTTAAGAAAGGGGAGAGTGTTCGTGTAACTGATGGCCCATTTATCGATTTCATTGGTAAGGTGGACGAGATTAACCTGAGCAAGGGAAAGGCGACAGTATTGTTATCACTGTTTGGCAGAGAAACACCGGTGGAATTAGACCTTTTAGGAGTGGAAAAAATATAGCATGGCGAAGAAAGTAAAGACGATTATCAAGTTACAGATACTGGCGGGTAAGGCTACACCAGCACCACCAATAGGACCTGCACTAGGACAGCACGGCGTTAACATTATGGCTTTTTGTAAGGAATATAATGAGCGAACTGCTTCCCAAGAAGGATTTATTATCCCTGCCGAAATAACTGTATATGCCGATAGATCCTTCAGCTTTACTACTAAAATGCCACCTGCTTCTGATTTGTTACGACGTGCTCTAGGAATAGAAAAGGGAAGCGGTAATCCAAGCACAGAGTCAGTTGGCAAGTTGAGTAAAGATAAAGTCTATGAAATCGCCAGGACTAAAATGAAGGATTTCAATACTACTGATGTCGAGAAGGCAGCGAAGATTATTGCTGGCACAGCTCGCAGCATGGGTATCGAGGTAGAATAATGGCACAACACGGCAAAAAATATCAGCAAGCTGCTGACCTTATAGATAAATCGAGAAAATATCCTCCTGAGGAGGCTATTGAGCTAGCTCAAAAAGCCCATTATGCTAAATTTGACGAGACAGTTGAGCTTCACATGAGGATGGGAATTAATACGCGTGCCTCCGACCAGCAAGTAAGGGGGGTTGCTTTGCTACCCAATGGTCTAGGCAAAGTAGTGCGAGTGCTTGTATTTGCTCAAGGCGAAGCGGAGAAGATAGCCACGGAAGCTGGTGCTGATTATGTTGGAGCTGATGAACTTATCAAGAAAATCGAGGATGGCTGGCTTGACTTTGATGTATCTATAGCTGCCCCTGACATGATGCCTAAAGTGGCTAAACTTGGACGTATCCTAGGTCGGCGTGGCTTAATGCCCAATCCTAAATCAGGCACCGTGGTGCCCCCCCAGGATTTACCTCGCGCCATAGACGAAGCCCGAAAAGGCAAGGTGGAATTCCGCCTTGATAGAACAGCGATTATTCACCTGCCCATAGGTAAGGTTAGCCTCGATAGAGATAAGCTCCTTGAAAATTTGGAAGCGATAGTGGAAGCCGTTTTGAAAGCAAAACCCAGTGGTGTAAAAGGACAATATATTAAAACCATGTCACTTTGCACTAGCATGGGACCAGGTATCAAATTAGACCTCACTACGACACTGGCTTTAGCTAAATAATTTTGCTATAATGTAATATCGCCAATGAGTGCGGGTACCCTTTGGGTTTAAAGCTGCCTGAGCAAAGTAAGGAAGCTCCTGCTGAGGCATAAATCTAAAAATTTACCCGTCATTGGCACGGGTTTTTATTTTTAAGAGGGAGATATGTTAAGAGAAAAAAAGGAACAGATAGTTAACAAATTAGCCGAGAATTTGTCTCGCAGCACTATGGTGGTCATAACCAATTATCAAGGTGCTACGGCAAAGCAAATGAACGATTTGCGTAAAACTTTGGCAGACACCGGAGTTGAATACCATGTGGTTAAGAATACCCTGCTTCGCTTTGCTCTAGAAAAAACTGGAAAGGCAGAGGTATCTAGCCTTATTGACGGTCCTATTGCATTGGCATTTGGCTACGACGACATATTAGCGCCGGTAAAAGCTCTTAACCAGCACATTAAATCAGCCGCGTTATCGGTAACACTCAGAGGAGGGATGTTGGGAGAGCGAGTGCTCGCTGCCAGCGAGATTATGGACTTAGCTAACTTGCCACCCCGAGAAGTCCTCATCGCTAAGTTAATCGGGCAAATGCAAGCCCCTATGCTAAATCTGAACAACATCCTTAGTGCCCCGCTACAAAGGTTATTGCTCGTATTACACAGTAGAATTCAAGAAATTAGTACATAAAGAAGGAGGTAAACATGGCAACAGAAGAAATAACCGAGGAGAAAAAGGAGAAGGCAAAACCTTCAAAAGAAAAAAAACAAGTGAAAGGGATAACCAAGGAGGAGATCATCTCTGCTATTAAAGATATGACGGTGGTGGACTTAGCTGATTTGGTGAAATCGCTGGAAAATGAATTAGGAATCAGCGCTGCTCCTGTAGCTGTAGGAGCTGTGCCAACAGCGGCTGCTCCAGCCCAACCTGCAGAAGGACCTGCCGCAGAAGAAAAGACAGAGTTCACAGTTGTGTTGAAGAGCATTGGGGATAAGAAAATTGAGGTCATTAAGGCAGTGCGTGAATTAACTAGTCTAGGACTGAAGCAAGCTAAGGACCTGGTTGAAGCTGCACCGCAGACAGTGAAAGAAAGTGTCTCCAAGGAAGAGGCAGACGCAATAAAGCAAAAGTTAGAGGCCGTAGGCGCCTCTGTGGAATTTAAATAAATATGACACTTGCCGCCTGCCAGGCTATCCTGGCAATGGGAATCTTCTTCATTGCGCTAGGGGTTACCTTTTTGCTCTGGAATAGAAAAGAACTAAAAACCTATTACAATTCCAAATCCGCTCAAAGGGACTTAAAGGAATTTCTAACTCACGAGCCTGAGCGCACCTGGCTGAATGCCTGGCAAATAGGCGGCAGGGTAGCTCTTTTGCTTGGTATACTCCTCGCCCTCGCCGGTGGTGTTCTCTGGCTTGTGCTATACAGCTAGATTATTTCCTTGTGGCGATATTGTAAGGCTTCAGCAAGGTGAGAAGTTTTAATGATGTCACTGCCTTCAAGGTCAGCAATAGTGCGGGAAACCTTGAGGATGCGGTGAAAGGTACGGGCGGTAAGATGAAGCTGCTTCATAGCAGCACGAAGTAAGCTTTGTGCCGCGGGCTCCACAATGCAGAATTGCTTCACCTCTGCTGGTCTCATATCAGCGTTACATCTTAGTCTTGTCTCCTTAAATCGCTCCAGCTGAATTTGATGAGCTGCCCTTACCCTTCCCCTGACTTTTTGTGAGCCTTCCACTGGTCTTTCATCGGTGAGCTTTTCATAATCAATGTGAGGAACATCCACAAAGATGTCAATGCGATCGATCAACGGCCCGCTTATCCTTTTGTGATACCGGGAAATTTCTCCTGAAGAGCATTTGCATTCCTTGAATGGGTCGCCATAATAACCACAGGGACAAGGATTCATCGCTGCCACCAGCATAAAACTGGCTGGAAAGGTGACACTGCCTTGAGCTCGGCTGACCGTGATTACTCGGTCCTCCATAGGCTGTCGCAATGATTCCAGGGTAGCATGTCCAAATTCGGGGAATTCGTCCAGAAAAAGAACCCCACGATGACTGAGGCTTATCTCGCCAGGGCGTGGCCATTGTCCACCACCCACCAAACCGGCATGGGAGATAGTATAATGTGGACAGCGGAAAGGACGCTCCACCATGAGGGGAACGTCTTGTGGTAATAACCCGCTAACGCTATAAATCTTAGTCACCTCTATAGCTTCATCCATAGTAAGCGAGGGAAGTATAGAGGGCAGAGAACGGGCAAGCATCGTCTTACCGCTTCCCGGTGGTCCCACCATGAGTATGTTATGTCTCCCTGCAGCAGCTACCTCTAATGCCCTTTTGGCATGCTCTTGTCCTTTGATATCGCTAAGGTCGAAGGGATAACGCTCGCGAACTTCTTCCTCCCACTTCCCATCGCGATGATACTCCACTATCGGCATTTCACCTTTAAGATGGGCAGCAAGTTGGACTAGGGATTCTGCAGGAAATAAATGAAGCTCATCCACCAGAGAAGCCTCTTTGACATCGTCAAGAGGCAGAAAAACACTAGATAAGCCTTTATCTCTGGCTAAAGCTACCATGGGCAATATGCCATGTGTATGGCGTAATTTACCATCCAGAGATAGCTCACCGACAAACAGAGTATGGGAAGGGTCAGCGTCTATCTGCGCCGAGCTTAACAAAATGCCTACAGCTATAGGTAAATCATAGGCAGGACCTTCCTTTTTCAAATCTGCTGGTGCCAGGTTCACGGTGATGCGGCGATTAGGAAAAGTATATCCTGAATTCTTGATCGCTGCTCTCACCCTTTCTCTGGCTTCTTGAACAGCCTTATCAGGCAAGCCTACAATGGTAAACGAAGGCAATCCAGATGATATGTAAACCTCCACCTCAACTATGGCTCCTTCCAGACCAACCACAGCACAACTCGTTACCTTCGCTAACATATCGCCACCAATTATAGCAGAAGCACGCTTCAATTGATAAGCTAATTGATATAATGAATGAAGGAGGTGAACATGCGACCAATGATTTTTATGCGCCCGTCAATTTTCATAGGCATTGTGTGTCTTCTTTTCGGCATCTTGATTTTTATCTTTCCCAACCTTCTTAGCTACTTAGTAGCTACCTTCCTGATTGTTATCGGGGTTTTGGCTATTATCGGGAGTGTTAGATTTACAAGGTGGTGGTGATGA
>MNYD01000011.1 GCA_001872925.1 Dehalococcoidia bacterium CG2_30_46_19
ACTTTGCCGCCATGGCCTGCGCTGCCAATTATGCCTGGAATAATCGGCAATGCATCGCTCATTGGACCCGGGAAAGCTTCTCCAAAGTCTTCGGCAAAAGCCCTGAAGAGCTCGGCATGAGACAGGTTTATGATGTGGCTCACAATATCGCCAAGATGGAGGAACACACCGTTGATGGCAAGAAGGTCAAGGTATGCGTGCACCGCAAAGGAGCCACCAGAGCCTTCCCAGCAGGACACAAGGATATTCCCCAACAGTACAAGGAGATAGGACAACCGGTGCTCATCCCCGGCGATATGGGGCGATGCTCTTTCGTTGCTGTCGGCACTCAGAGAGCCATGGAGGAAAGCTTCGGCTCCACCTGTCATGGTGCTGGCAGGATGTTAAGCCGCAGCGCCGCCCGAAGGAGTCTCAAGGGCAAGGATATAGTCCGTGAGCTGGCGGAAAGAGGCATCCTGGTAAAAGCAGGAGATATCCCCTCTCTGGCAGAAGAGGCATCACAGGCATACAAAGATGTTACTGAGGTAATCGAGGCGGTTCACCAGGCAGGAATCTCCAGGAAGGTAGTTATGGCTGTGCCTTTAGGTATCATCAAAGGATAACGGGATGTCACCGCGAGCAAAGCGAAGCAATTTAACTCCGATAAAGCTTCCGCCCCCAAAGTTAAAGGGAAAGACTTCGGTGGAAGAAGCTATAGTCAAACGCCGCTCGAGCCGCAAATACAAGACACAACCTTTAACGCTTGACCAGCTTTCTCAGATACTCTGGGCAGCTCAAGGCATCACCGGGGCAGGAAGCGTCAGAGCAGTACCAAGCGCTGGAGCTACCTATCCCCTGGAAATTTTCGCAGTTTTGGGCAACAAGACGGTAGACGACCTGATGGCGGGCATTTATCATTATGAAGTAGACTTACATTCTTTAGTTTGCCATGTTCAAGGCGACTTAAGACAGGAATTAGCCAGAGCCGCCTTGGACCAGGCATTCATCGCTGAATCGCCGGTAAACATCGTTATCTGCGCAATTTATTCCCGCACTTCATACACCTATGGCAGACGTGGCGAAAGATATGTTCACATGGAGGTGGGACATGTGGGGGAAAACATCCACCTTCAAGCTGTAGCTCTAGGTTTAGCTACAGTAGAGGTCGGCGCTTTCGATGATGAAGAAGTAAGGAAAGTTTTAAAATTGGAGGAGCAAATCAAGCCTTTGTATATAATGCCTGTGGGCAAGCCGCTGTAAAAACAAAAATTAAAATATTAAGAAATAATCTGACAATCACTCAAGTCAGCTCTTCGCCTTGCCACCCTGCTTTATCAGCCAGTACTCTATACTGTCCGCCAGGGCTAGCCAGCTGGCTTCAATGATGTTAGTGGAACTACCCACCGTCCTCCAGTGCTCTTTACCGTCTGTAGAATCAATTAGCACACGCACCTGCGACGCTGTGCCCGCAGTTTCCTCCAATATGCGCACCTTGTAGTCGCTGAGCTCAACAACAGTCAAGTCGGGGTAAAACTGAACTAACGCCTTACGCAATGCCTGGTCGAGGGCATTTACCGGACCATTGCCTTCAGCAGCGGTGTGCACTATTCGGTCGTCCACCTTCACTTTTATGGTGGCTTCCGAGAGTGGTTCCTCCTGACTACCGATGGTGGGAAATCTCCGCCTTTTCTCCACGACCACCATGAAGTCAACCAGCTCGAATGGCGGACGATAGCCGGGTTGAACGCGATGAAGTAGTAAGTCAAAAGATGCCTCGGCACTATCATATTGAAAGCCCTGGCTTTCCAGGAGCTTGACTTGCCGTAATACATCCTGTATCTCTTTATCCCCGGGAAGAGGCAGCCCCCTTTGCTTAGCTTTATAAATGATGCTCGCCTTCCCCGATAGCTCAGAAACAATGACGTTAGGCTGATTACCTACTATTCCCGGATTGATGTGTTGATAGCTATCCTGCCATCTGGTTAAGCCGGAAACATGGAGTCCACCCTTATGGGTAAAGGCACTGGCACCTACATAGGGAAGAGAGCCAGAATGAGGTAGGTTGGCTAGCTCAGAAACGTAGCGGGAAATGCTAGAGAGCTTACTTAATTGCTCATCTGAAATACAATCGACTCCCATCTTGAGCTTCAAGTTGGGGATAATGGAGCAAAGGTTGGCATTACCACAACGCTCACCGTAGCCATTCATGGTTCCTTGAATTTGAACTGCCCCTGCCTCAACGGCAGCCAGCGAATTAGCCACAGCAAGCTCAGCATCATTATGGGCATGGATACCTAACGGGACAGAAATCGTCTTTCGAGCATCTTTAACAGCGCTTACTATTTGTTGAGGCAAAGTGCCCCCATTGGTATCGCAGAGTATTACGCATTCGGCACCAGCTTTAGCAGCGTGGCCAATAACCTCGAGAGCGTATTCAGGATTTGTCTTATAGCCATCGAAAAAGTGCTCAGCGTCGAAGAAAACCCTCAATCCTTTCAACTTGAGATAATTTATGGAATCCGAAATCATATCCAGATTTTCTTCCAGAGTAGTTTCCAGAACCTGCGCCACCTGCTTATCCCAGGCTTTCCCCACAATGGTGACTACTGAGGTTCCGGCCTCAAGCAATGCCCTGAGGTTAGCATCCTCATCCGTATTACACTTCGGGCGTCTGGTGCTGCTAAAGGCAACTAAAACCGCATGGCTTAAGTTCAAATCCTGCTGCCTGGAAAAGAATTGGGTATCCTTGGGGTTGGAGCCAGGCCAACCACCCTCAATGAAGTCAATGCCCAGCTCATCTAACTTCTGGGCAATTTTGAGCTTGTCCTCGGCTGAAAAGGAAATCCCTTCCTGCTGGGCACCATCTCTTAAGGTCGTGTCGTAAAGCTGCACTACTAACATTTTATCCTTTCAGTAATTAAATCGCCCATCTCACTTGTCCCTGTTCTGAGCTTGCCTTCCTCCATTATATCGTAAGTGCGATAGCCTTCTTCAAGCACAGCAAGCACAGCGTTTTCCACCGCTTGAGCTTCGCTTTCTAATCCAAGAGAGTAGCGCAGCATCATTGCCCCACTTAAAATGGTGGCGATGGGATTAGCCATGTTTTTCCCTGCCCGTCGTGGAGCGCTGCCATGTATTGGCTCATACATGCCAAAGGCTTTCCCCTTAGGAATTCCCGCCAGACTAGCTGAGGGCAGCATGCCCATTGAGCCAGCAAGCATTGAAGCCTCGTCGGTGAGTATATCACCAAACATATTTTCCATAACCATAACATCTAAGTCGGCAGGACGCTGAATCAGCCGCATGGCACAGGCATCAACGAGCATATGCTGCAATTCTACATCAGGATATTCAGCAGAGAGTTCTATGGCTATCTGCCGCCATAGTCGAGATGACTCCAGAATATTAGCTTTATCCACCGAAATTAGCTTCTTAGAGCGGCTGCGTGCCAGCTCAAAACCAACCCGCAATATCCGTTCAATCTCCCCCTCAGAGTAAAATAAGGTATCAACAGCCTGTCTTCCTTCTGGGGTTTGCCAGCGTTTTTTAGGCTGTCCGAAGTAAAGTCCGCCGGTAAGTTCCCTCACTATCACCAAATCAACATCTTCAATCACTTCGGGCTTTAACGTTGTGGAATTCACCAGCATGGGAAAAACCTTCACCGGACGGAGATTGGCAAACAATCCCAACTCTTTCCTCAATGCCAGAAGCCCATCCTCAGGGTGAACTTTAGCCTGGAGGTTATCCCATTTCGGTCCACCAACAGCACCAAATAATACTGCATCGCATTGCTTACACATCTTCAGCGTTTCTTCGCTCAGAGCCATGCCTTGTTTATCTATAGCGCTGCCACCAACCAAACCAGCATGAAAGTGAAACTTATGCCCGAACTTTTCACCGACAACCTGCAACACCTTAACTGCCTGAGTAATAACTTCAGGACCAATACCGTCTCCCGGTAAAACCGCGATATCAAATTCCATATTTACTTCCTTACTTCCTTTATCTCATATACCTCGCCCGTGAAGGGAGAGGATAGGTGAGGGTGAATTATACACGCTTTTTCCTCAACTTGCTTCTGGTGTACTCTATTAGCCCCCCGGCATTAATTATGCCCATCATAAATTCAGGATAGGGCTTGGCGATAAATGTCTTGCCCCGGGAGATATTTCTAATTTCTCCCCGGGACAAATTAACCTCCAGTATATCACCAGCTTCAGTTTCATTCACCGCCTCAGGACATTCCAGAAGAGGCAAGCCGATATTTATGGCATTGCGAAAGAAAATGCGAGCAAAGCTCCGGGCAATAACACAGGATACGCCACAAGCCTTTATCGCCAGAGGGGCATGTTCCCGTGATGAACCACAGCCAAAGTTTGTAGTAGCAACTATCATATCTCCCTTCTCAACTTTAGTGGCAAACCCCAAGTCAATACCTTCCATGCAATGTTTCGCCAGCTCCCCAGGGTCAGAAACATTGAGATACCGTGCTGGAATGATGACATCGGTATTCACATCCGCACCAAATTTGTGAACTTTACCCTTTAGCTTCATGTTACCCATGGGTGACTCGACTACTTTACTATGTTGAGGATTCCCTCGAATTTCGGCCCCTCCGCCACCTTCAGCAATTCAAATAGAACGGTCTCCGTGCTTGTCAAGGATACTCCTACCTCTCTTATTCTCTCAAGACCAATCAATTTATTCTCCTTTGTCCTCGAAGAAACGGCATCGACAACAACCTGAACCTCATATCCCAAATTTACCAAATCCACAGCCGTCTGATAAATGCAGACGTGTGCCTCGATGCCTGCAAGTAAAACCTGATTTCGGTTTAATGCCCTGAGAGCTTCCATGAAACGCTCGTTGCCACAACAACTGAAACTAAGCTTGCTTACGGACTTGATGCCAGATAGAAGATTGGCGACTTCTGGTATTGTCGTACCTAAACCTTCAGGATTCTGCTCTGTCCAGAGAACCGGTATTCCCAGTATCTTTGACCCCTTGATGAGCTTCTGGAGGTTTTCAAAAAGCATTTCTTTATTGTACATGGCATGAGCTAGTTCTCCTTGAACATCAATGACACTCAGGACGGTGTTATCCAGCTTAAGCATGCCATGCCCTCTTTTTTCCCATAAGAGCTTAATTATACTACACAGATGTATTATCCCGTTCGCCAGTTTATGCGTTCGAGAGTACTAAGCCTGCCCTGAGCGAAGTCGAAGGGGTCACTTAGGTGGAAAGGTTAAAGCCGCACAAATCATTTTACGAATCTTCCGTCATCCTTCGATGTTGAGAGTTTATGCACGTTTTTCTCAAGCCATCCTATTTTCTCTACTTCTCTTGTGTCGAATTCAGGTACATAAGGTTTAATATCCAAAAGAGGTGTCCCGTCGACAATATCTACATCCTGAATATGGAGTATATTCTGTTCAATCTTGATAAGACGCACTATCGAGATGCCGATTGGGTTTGGCCTACTTGAACCTCGCATTGCAAAGACTCCATGCTCTTCGTTATCCATATACGGCTTCACTTTTAGAGACACCCCTTTGGATAAATGAAAGTGGTATATCAAAATAATGTGAGAAAAACCTTCAACGTCTTTTAATCCTTCAGCATATTCTGGGAATACTTCGACTGTTCCACCGATACCCTCAGCACCCGCTGGCTGTATAGGTGTTCCTTTAGGTTCTTTGAATGAGGAATGAATGACCCCGATTGGCTTATATCTGATTTCGTTCATGATTCTATCTCCAATGTCTTGCGGGTAAAAAGAAGCCCAGCACTTATTTTAATAATGATTTAGATAGACGTCGCTTAAGATGTGTTCTTGATTGTCCATAATCTTTTAATTTTCCTTCTCTTTTCCTTGCATCTTCTTCAGAACGATACGCTTCATAATAAATCAATTCCCAATCACCATTTTTGTTATGCTCTCTTAATCTTCGATATAAATCATTTGTATAACCGTAATAAAGACTTTTATTAGTTCTATTTTGGATTAAGTATATGTAATACATAAAAATAAGTGCTGGGTTTGGGCAAAGCGTAGCGAAGCCAAACACGTTGTTATCCAAAGTTACGGTTTCTGTGGTGGCTGAAATTGGATAGAAATTACCTCACTGCCCGTTTCAAATAGCTCTGATTTTATCTCGTGCACCAGCTTCCAGGATTTAGCCTCTTCCGGATTTAAAGTTGTTCTTTCATGCATGGCGTTTATTATATCTGCTTCGGTCTTATTCGTATTTGCGGCAATCACCTTGGCAATGTTTTCGATATCAATCGCCAGTCCTTTCACCCTTTCCTCCAACTGCTTTTCTTCTAAACTCTGCTCTCCTCTGAACTGGGCACTAACACCATGAAGCAAGAATCTGGCTTGAGGCACTGACAGCCTTTTTGAACCGGAACAATATAACACAATGCCTATTGAGTCGACGCTGCCAAAATTGTGTGTGGTTATCTCCACAGGCAATCCTTTCAAATAATTGTATGCGCTCAAGCCATGGAAAACCGAGCCACCAGGTGAAGAGATAACAAGGATGAATTCCTTTATCCCTTGTTTCATCTTCTGATCGACAGCGTCCATTAAAGCGTTAACGGTGACATCAATGACAGGGGCGAAAAACTTAATTACCACTGGTTTTGCAGCCATATTTACCTCCTCCTTAAATTAAGAGTAATCTTGCCTAACTAGTTGTTTACGAACCAATTGTTCGTTTATCTCGGGGTAATTCTAACATCGAACAGAGAGTTCGTTTATCCTTGCCTTTTAGCTTTAAACTCCTCCTTGCCTTCCTTGACTATGAGGTCAAATAAGGTGGGGGCACCCTGGACGTAACTAAACCTTCTGATTCTTCTTTCTGCTAGTCTCACATACTCCTCGTTTATATCATAGCCCACATAGTGTCGCTTCGTTTTTATTGCCGCTATGGCTGCCTGTCCACTTCCCATAAAGGGGTCTAAAACCACGTCTCCTTCATAACTATAAAGTTGAATAAGCCTGTAAGGTAGCTCTACAGGGAAGGGTGCTGGATGTCCAACAGTCTTAGCCTGCTCTGCGGGAAAAGTCCACACACTCTTGGTGAACTCAAGGAATTCCTCTCTGGATATGGTGCTATCCCTCTCCGAGTATCTTTTCCTTGCAAACGTTCCCTTAGAAAAAACCAGGATGTATTCGTGGATATCCCTTAATGTCGGGTTAGCAGCAGAAAGCCAACTCCCCCAGGCCGTGGAAGGACTTGAACTTGAAGCCTTGTTCCAGATAATCTCACCCCTCATTAGAAAACCAAGGTCAAGCATATCTTCCACAACGAAGGCATGAAGGGGAATATATGGCTTTCTCCCTAGATTAGCGATATTTATGCAAGCTCTGCCCCCGGGCACGAGCACCCTACAAACTTCATGCCATGCTGCTTTCAAAAATTCTCTATATCGCTCAAGCGTCAAATCTTCGTCGTATTCCTTCCCTACATTGTAAGGTGGAGAGGTAACCATCAAATGAATGCTATTATCGGGCAATTCATCCATTCTTTCACTCGATTTACAGAATATCTTGTCCAGAAACGCAGAAGGAACAGGATTTTCTACATATTTAACCTTCTCTTCTTTAGGCAATCCCTCATAAAGTTTGCTGGCGTAGAAAGAAGTGGCATCATGATTTATTCTCCCCGGCGACCCAAAGGAGCTTGTCTTTGTGCCTCTCTTCCCATGGTTAACTTTCATCTTAATCTTCCTCCCAATAATCAACCCACCTTTTATACGGATTATAGTCTATTTTTGCCTTTTGCCAGTATATTTCAATAACCTTAGATTCCCTATCTTTGACCAAAACCTCCAATGCTTCCTTAGTTATCTCCACGCCTCTTGGGTTTGTTCCTGGCTTAGGCAGCCTGATATATTTCTCCTTTCCAATCTTATCAAAAAGTCTTTTCTGCGTTTCCAGAGGGATATAATAAAACCCTCCTTTGTTATTCCAGTTAATTTGCACAAGCAAAATATCACAGTGCGGAGAATAAGTTTCTTGAAATTCCTTTGCCTTCTGGGCATCAACCGTCCATATAAGCTTAACTCCGCTAAATCCCTTACCGGTAAGCGTCTTAATGGAGACAGGCTCTCCGAATAACCTTACATCAACTTCTGGCTCAGTGATAGGTATTTCAGTTTCTACACTGTCCCCACCAAATTTATAGATAAGTAAAGCTACTATTATCCTCTCCCTGAGAGAGCCGACTTCCATCCCGATTTTTCCAGCTCTTGAGCTTTCTAACTCCGCAAGCTGGAACAGATATGGCAAACGCTTTTCGATTTTCTCAACAAGCTTCCTGTCCTCAAATATCTTTACTAGACGGCTTAACATCTTTCAGCCTTCATTCTATCATTCTTTGGTAAAAAGGCATTTAACGTTCTGCGGGTATATGAAATTTGCCGAAGGCAGATTTGGGCGTGGCGTAGCGAAGCCTTTCACTAAATTTCAAATAATGTTTTCTGACGACCTAATCTCCCATCATAGTTTCTTGAGTCTTCCCTTACATCTCCAAACTCATCAACAGCTATGACGCCTTTAGCTATTAATTCGTTATTGGCACATTTTTCATCAGGTGCCGCTTTCCTAACGAAGATCCTTCTCCCTTTTCTAAGTCCATCAATAACGCCACTCCATGTACCACCTTTATGGTCTGATTCGGCTACATAAATTTCCTCAGCTAGTCCATAAATATAGGTATTCCTTCTCATTGCTAGACTTACCGACCACTCTGCTTTTGGATGACAAGTGCTGACTACCAGGACTTGACCATCAATAATGTATTCATATAGCTTTTTAAACCCACTTTTAAAAGTCATTATGCCTTGGGGTAGAACAACAATGCCCCTCCCATTGTTTTCTATTACCGTTTCCAACGCAATTTTATCTACTCCTTTGGCATACCCACTTACAATAACCTTATGTTCTGAGGTGCATTTTCGTGCTATCCGTTTGGTAAATTCGACCCCCTTATCACCCACGTTTCTTGAACCTACAATCGCTACTTTATCCTCAAAAAATAATTGGGTATCCCCTTTAACATAGAGCAACGGCGGAGAGTATTTTTTCTTCAAGTTATTTTTTAATGTTGTAGGGTATTTGGTAGAATCAAAAGTGATCAACTCGAAGCCTTGCGAAGGAAGCTCCTCTGCCAAAGATAAATTATCGGGCAGATTATCTTTCGCTTGTAAAATATCCCTGGCTTCCTTTAAAGAAAAGCCAAAGTCCTTTTGCAAAGCGGGAATATCGTAAGAAAAGAATTCAGCAAAAGAAATCTTACGATTGTGGATAATGTCAGCAATAAGGTTGTTTATTCTCTCTGTTCTCCAATTTGGGAGATGAGCCAGGGTTATCCAATACGAATAATCATTTACTTCCATAATTTCATTTCCCCAATTTGTTTATAATTCCAATAATTTCTTCGCCAAATTTCCTGATCGTCTTTTTGCCTAATCCCTTTATGTCCAGGAGATCGAGAAGAGAAGTGGGTTTTGCTTTGGCAATATTGTCTAAGGTTGCATTGGACAAAATGTAATAAGGCGGCAAGTTGCTTTCTTCAGCTTTTTTAAGACGCCATTTCTTTAATGCTTGGTAAATTTGTTCTTCATCCTTGGCTGGAGCATCTTTTAGGGATTGCATGCCCACTATTCCATTTTCACCTACAAGCCTTATCAATCTTGAGCGAATAGCGCCCTCTTTCCGTTGAAAATAAGTTGCCAATTCACTAATACTTTCTCCTTGATAAAACTTACTTACTAATGACTCCTCATCTCCCCTTGTCCATTTTTCATAGGCTTTGTGATACCTTTGGCGGATTTTGGCAAAAGATTCGTCTTTTTCATCCGTCACATCACCCGCTGCTCCTCTCGAATATAATTGAGAGCTGCCCCTTTTAGCCGAGTCAGGGCTGTCATCGACTATGCCTCCACCGATTGTTTTTGCTATTACCAGTGGTGCGATTTTATTTACACCTAATTTGCTCATTAAACTTCCAATTTCTCGGATAGTTGCTTTGCTATCGCAAATATCATCAATCATCAAGACATTTTTACTTGCTACCTCGACAGGATTATTGTAACTGAATGCACCCCTCAAATTATCTCTTTTCAATAGGGAATTTTGAAACACTTTTTGAGGCTGGGTATCCCGCAGCTTTATCAACCCGTGGGAGATAGGTATTTTTAAAGCTCCAGATACCTTTTTAGCAAAATTCTTAACCAAATCACCCGATTCCGTTGGCGGCGCATAGATGATTAAGTCAAACTTTTCTCCTTTAAAGTAACTGTGATAAGCTCTTAAAACCCCGTTTAAAAGAAAATTGGGGAAGTCTCCACCGTTTTCATACTTGCAGCGATGAATAGCAGAACCTACATTGGAAAAACCATAATATGAAAATGCTACTCCGTTGACCAATTTATTCTTCCGCTCTGAAAGTAGCCCTCCCTCCTGAGATTCAGAGAGCGGTTCAATCTCAGGGAAATAACTATTCTTAAAGTCATCTACCCTTTGTTGCCAATAACCGTGGACTTTATAGGTTAATTTTTGGGATTGGCAATTATCACATTTATGGCAATAATTGCTTATCTTCTTATCTTCTAGATAATCACAAAGGTAAAACATTCTGCACTTATCCGTCTCAGCATACTCGATGATTTTTTCTAATTCCTTTAATTTAAATTCTCTAAGCCTTTCAAAAGCTATAGTATCAAGTTGAGGAGCAGTGGATTGATATTCATATCTTTTAGATCGACCATAGCCAACTTCTTTTACAATCTCTTGATCAATTAAATCTGCCATTATCACTTCTACTTTGGTTCGATTAAGGTTTGTCTTTCTCATCAAACCCCTTTCACTTAAGGGCTCAATTCTTAATTGCTCAATAACTCTTTGATAATGCTTGAAAGGATGATGACTGTTCTCAATAAAATGCTCAGGCAAATCTCTATCTACAGGATTATACAAAAGGATAATTGGTGTTTCTTTCCCATCTCTGCCAGCCCTTCCAATCTCCTGGTAATAATGAATTGGGGATTCAGGAATCTGGGTATGGATGATAAATCGAAGATCTGGCTTATCAATGCCCATCCCTAAGGCATTTGTTGAGACGACGCATTTCCAGCGGTTATTTTTCAATCCCTCTTCAATTTCTTTCCTAGCATAGGGATCAAAACCTGCATTATAATTTGCAGCGCTGATACCTTGGGAATTCAGAAATTTGCAATAAATCTCCGTGTTTACTCTTGTCCCTGTATATATAATGCCTGTTCCTTCGAATTTGGGTAATAGCATCTGGGCTAAACAAGCTAACTTAGCATCTTCAGAAGCAACCCTAACAACCTTTAAGTGAAAGTTATCCCGCATTAAATTGCCACGAATGTATTTTACCTCGCCTCCCATTTGCTGAATGACATCTTGAGCTACTCTCTCTGTTGCCGTCGCTGTGGTGGCTAAAACAGGGAAATTCTGCGGTAGCAACTTCACAAGATCGATGATTCTTCTGAAGGCAGGGCGGAAGTCATGTCCCCAGACAGATATACAGTGTGCCTCGTCGATTACCACCATTGAGAGTTTCATTCCCCCTACAGCTTCTAACCACTCCGAATTTTCCTGTCTTTCCGGGGCAATATATAAAATCTTTATCTTATTTTGTTTTGCTTGCTCCAGAATGGCACTGTTTTCTTTTTCTGATTGTTCACTATTAACACACTCGGCTGGAATCCCTAAGGATTTTAGCTGTTGAATTTGGTCACGCATCAAGGCGATAAGGGGTGAAAATACTATTGTTATTCCATCGAATATAATCGCTGGGAATTGATAACATAGTGACTTCCCAAAACCGGTCCTCTGTATTAGCAGAATTCTGTGACCATTAAGGAGACTCTCAATCGTTTCCCATTGTTCAGCATAAAAATGATTTAACCTGAAATATTTCCGTAATAAATCTTCGGCTTGATTTCGTGTTAGAACCATTATATGCCCTCTTCCGGGCTGGCAATTCTTCCCAAAATAGCGCTGGCGGCGGCTACTGCCGGGTTAGCCAGGTAAACTTCGGATTCGGGGCTGCCCATTCTGCCTACAAAGTTCCGATTAGTAGTAGAAAGGCAGCGTTCACCAGCGGCTAAAACACCCATATGCCCGCCAAGACATGGACCACAGGTAGGAGTGCTTACTACAGCACCAGCCTTTATGAAATCCTCTATCAATCCCTCCCTCAGTGCCTCGAGGTAGACTTGCTGCGAGCCGGGGAGGATGATACACCTCAAATCGGGATGTATCTTTCTTCCTTGAATCAGTTTGGCTGCTACTCTTAAATCGCTAATCCGCCCATTAGTGCAGCCACCAATGACCACCTGGTCCAACTTTACCTCTCCCACCTGGCTTACAGGCCTGGTATTGGACGGTAGAGAGGGAAAGGCTACCTGAGGCTCGAGCTTGGATACATCATATTCATAGATTCTGGCATACTGGGCGTCCTCGTTCGACTGAGAGATTGTATAAGATTGAGATTGCTTCGTCGCTGACGCTCCTCGCAATGACATAGAAGAAACTTGGCTCATAATGACAGGGGGAGTCTGTCTCGCAATGATAGAGGAAACCCGATTGGCAGCGGCACGGTGGAGGTATTCTTCGGTTTTAGCATCTACATAGAAGATACCTGCCTTAGCCCCAGCTTCAATAGCCATATTTGCCATGGTGAAGCGTCCATCCATATCCAATTCATCAATCGCCTCACCAGCGAATTCCATAACCGAGTAAAGAGCACCATCAACGCCGATGTCGCCAATGGTATAAAGAATAAGGTCTTTGCCACCGACCCATTTCGGGAGCTTTCCGTGATAAACAAACTTAATAGTTGGCGGCACTTTCAGCCATATTTCACCAGTTGCCATAGCCACAGCAATGTCAGTAGAGCCCATGCCGGTAGCAAAAGCACCTAGAGCACCATAAGTGCAAGTATGGGAGTCAGCACCAACGATAACCTGTCCGGGCAGAACAAGACCCTGCTCCGGCAAGAGCACATGCTCAATCCCCATCCGCCCCACCTCAAAATAAACCAGACCCTGCTCTTTAGCAAACTCCTTCATCAGCTTGGCTTGCTCGGCTGATGGTATATCTTTACCGGGACAAAAGTGGTCAGGAACCATCACCACTTTTCCAGGGTCAAATACTCTGCTTACTCCGAGCCGCTGGAATTCCGTTATAGCCAACGGGGCAGTAATGTCATTGGCTAAAACCAAATCAACCCTGGCATTTATGAATTCACCGACGCTGACCTCTTCCCTGCCACAGTGAGCCGCCAGGAGCTTCTCAGCGAGCGTCTGACCTGCCATTTACCCGTGGACCTTGGGAATCATCAATATGCCGACCGCAGCCAGGCCAGCTATTATGGCAATCAACCACATCCCGGCACCAGCAGCTAAACCCACACCAGCAGCAGTCCAGATGCTCGCCGCGGTGGTTAATCCTGCCACTCCCGTCCCTCCCATGCCACGAAAGATGACACCGGCGCCGATGAAGCCCACCCCGGCTACTACACCAGCGGCAACACGAGAAGGGTCAACAGCACCACTGAAACCGAAAATAGAAACCACGGTGAATAAAGCAGCACCCAGGGAAATTAAAGTGTGAGTGCGCAGCCCTGCTGCCTTGCCAGCTCGCTCACGCTGATAGCCAATGATTGCTCCCAGGGCAATGGCCAGGAGCAACCGCAATGCCATATCCAATAGCGGACTCATCGTATATCAAAAATCAAACATAAAAATCCCTCTAAATCCCCCTTTTCTAAAGGGGGTTCAACGCCCCCGTAAGGGGGATTTGACAAATTAAACAAATATTAAAAATCAAAATTACAACTCAAAACGCAAAGATAACTTTAAATTTTGCTCTGTCATTTTACATTTTGATTTTTGCTTTTTAATTTTCCTGTCCTGGCTGCCTTACTAACCAGAAGCCGATTCAAGGCATTCATATATGCCTTGGCACTGGCAACGATGATATCAGTAGCAGCGCCACGACCGGTGTAAGTTACTCCCTCGCTCTCCACCCTGATAAGCACCTCCCCGATGGCATCTATTCCCTCGGTAACCGATTTGACCGTAAATTCGGTAAGTTCATTGGGAATGCCAACTATACGGTTAATAGCTTTATACACTGCATCCACCGGTCCTGTGCCCAGAGCAGCATCAGCTAAACTGATGCCACCAGGGTCAATAAGCCTGACCGTAGCTGTAGGAAGACTATGGTTGCCACAAGAAACCTCAACATGGTCGAGGTGATACACCTCGGTGGTAGTGCGGCGTTCCTCGGCTATCAAAGATTCGATGTCACGGTCGGTAACTTCCTTCTTCTTATCAGCTAACTCCTTGAATCGCTTGAAGGCACGGACTAAATCCTCTTCATCCAGGGTATACCCAAGCTCAGCCAACCTCTCGCTAAAAGCACGCTTACCACTCAACTTGCTTAATACCAGAACACTGGAGGGTATGCCCACCAACTTCGGGTCGATAATCTCATAGGTTATCGCCTTCTTTATCAGCCCATCCTGGTGAATACCGGACTGATGTCGGAAGGCATTTGCCCCCACAATAGCTTTATTTGGCTGAACGGGGAAGCCAATGACCTCGCTCACCAATCTGCTCGTCTTATAGATTTGCCGGGTGTTAATGCCCGTAGTGAGCCCGAAAAAATCCTGGCGGGTGTTCAACGCCATAACAATCTCCTCCAGAGAGGCATTGCCCGCACGCTCGCCGATACCATTGATGGTACATTCAACCTGTCTTGCCCCTCTCCGTATTGCCGCCAGGCTGTTAGCTACCGCTAACCCCAGGTCATTATGGCAATGAACGCTCAGAGTAGCCTTACGGATATTGGGAACATTATCAAAAATGCCTTGAATCAAGTCACCGAACTCCTGAGGGATAGCGTAGCCAACGGTATCAGGTATGTTCACTGTGGTTGCTCCAGCCTCAATGGCAGCTTCCAGCATACGGTAAAGATAGGCAGGGTCACTGCGGGAAGCATCCATAGGGGAGAACTCAACATCATCAACATGACTTTTGGCTCGAGCCACCATTTCCTTAGATACCTGTAATATTTCCTCTCTGCTCTTTTTAAGCTGATAGAGAAGATGAATATCCGAGGCAGAAAGGAAAATGTGAATTCGGGGATGACTTGCTTCTTTGATTGCCTCCCATGCCTTATCTATAGCATCGGCGTTGGCAAAGGATAAGGCACAAATTATCGGTCGCTGAACTTCTTTACTGATGAGCTGAACAGCTTCAAAATCGCCAGCGGAACTAGCAGGAAAGCCAGCCTCGATAACATCGACGCCAAGCTTCTCCAGTTGTCTGGCAATCTCCAGCTTCTCCTGGGGATTCAAGCTTGCCCCTGCCGCCTGCTCCCCATCCCGCAGAGTGGTATCGAAAATGATTACCTTGT
>MNYD01000041.1 GCA_001872925.1 Dehalococcoidia bacterium CG2_30_46_19
AAAATATGCCAGAGGGCATTTCAAGCGAGTTAATAGCTTGCAATCAGAGCAGCAGTATTACTTCAAATTTGTATCTCCAGAAAGTTACGACTTATTCTTCCAAAGGCTAAGAGAGGGCAAATATCCCGATTTCACCTCAATGCTTGAGGCAGATTTAGAGCGGGAATAAAGCCATAAAGAGCGGACTGCCAGAGATTTTTCGGATTTAGCTAGCTAGAAAACTGCACAATTCGGCAGATTGTTGGCTTAGAGGCAAAATATGCTGCTGAGCGTTTTTATCGTATCCTGCCTCTTGCCAGTGAGGCAAATATGCCTCCAAAACAAAGGACAGCAAAAATCAGGAAGGTTATTTCCTCGCTTCTTAAGAAAAGTGGATAGTATTCAGGTGTAATCTGGACTCTACCCATGTACATGCCAACTATCAGCATAGCAATCCCCATACTAAGTGTCTGCCCAATCAGTCGCATCGTTCCAAGTGTGCCTGAAGCTACTCCGTAAGACCTCTTTTCAACAGAACTCATGACTGCATTGGTATTGGGAGATGAAAAGAGGGCAATGCCAAAACCAAGAAGGGCCAGGTTGGCGATGATAAAGGTCAAGGTTGTGTTGTGGCTCAAAAAAGTGAACAGAAAAAGCCCGATGGCTGTCACCGCCATGCCTGTTGAGGCTATGATTCTTGGCTCGATTTTGTCAGAAAGCCTCCCGGCAAGCGGCGAAAAAACAGCCATTACAACCGGTTGGCATACCAGAATCAAGCCTGCATCTTGAGGGTTGAGCCCCCTAATATACTGTAAGTGGAGGCTTAAGAAGAAGGCCACTGCAAATGTTGCACTATAGTTAATCAACGCTGCCAGATTGGAGAATGCGAATACAGTGTTATTTCTGAACAGATTTATATCCAGAACAGGACTTTTCGCCTTCGTTTCCCATTTGACGAATGCCAGAATCCCCAAGGCACCAGCTACAATCAGACATATACCCAATATTGCCGGCAGCGTAGAAAAACCATACATTATCGCTACGAGCATGAGGCTATAGATTAACGAGCCGCCAAAATCGAACTTCTCCCCTTTTGCCTCGGCCCACTCCCCCTTCAGTTTCCAGAAAATAAGGGCAATTAATATCAAGCCAAGAGGTACATTTGCCAGGAAAATGCTTGTCCAGCCAAAATGTTGCGTCAGTAATCCGCCTAAAAATGGTCCAAGAGAAAGTCCCGAATAAACTGAGGCGACATTTATCCCCAGGGCTTTACCCCTCTCCGCGATAGGAAATACTGAGGTTATAATAGCTACCGCAGTACCAAAGAGCATTGCACCTCCTATCCCTTGCACAACGCGGAAGGAAATAAGCATAGTGGCCGAGGTTGAAAGTGCCGAAAGAAGGGATGCAATGGAGTAGATGACTATGCCGTATGTAAAAATCCTCTTCCTTCCGTACATATCCGCTATCCTTCCAAAGGGGACGAGAAACACTGCCGCAGCTAGAAGGTATGAGGTAGCGACCTAGCTTAATAGAACTGCATTCATCCCAAATTCTTGCCCTATTGACGGAAGCGCAATGTTGACGGAAGAACCCATAAAGGGCGTAAGGAAGGAACCTAATGTGACGATTAGCAGGGCAGCTTTCTTATTTGGAGCGTTATTCACGCTAGTCCTATCTGTAACAGCTGATTTCAAACGCGCCCCTCTGGATTTCAATCACCTGGTAAGTAATAACTGATGGTTTGCTCAATGCACTTGACTTGTGGAATTGTATCATTTACCACTATTAAGTGGGAAAGATAAAAAAGGGAACCCGGGGTTGGCAAGATATCAAAGACCACGGCATTATAAATTTGTAAAATTCGCTGAGCTGCTATTTAATCCCTCGGAAAAAAAAGCAGCACCATATTCTCAAAGAGCGTGCTGCCAGAGATTTCTCGGATTTATCTAGCTAGAAAACTGCACAGTTTCCTCAGATAGTGTAGCAAGCTGCTGCTGCAATGCCGCACCAGTAACCCCGTGTCCAACCGATGACTCTTCTCCTCCAATATGGTATCATCTATAAACAAGCGCGGTTGTTCTCACGAAGGCTGTATGGATAGTGATACTGCACCGGAACTTCATACTATATGGAGCGAAGCAAAAGCCCACATCAAAAAGGGCGATTACGATAAAGCTATCCAAATATACAAGTATGTCCTGATTAGATACTCTGACGACAATATTGCCGTTGAGTACGCCAATGCTTATCTTGGCAACATTTACCTTACGCTAAGGCAGCTTAAACTGGCAGAGAATCACATCAAGAAGGCTATTAATTGTAAGCCAGACAAGCCTGATTATCACTACCTTCTTGGCTTCACCTATTCCATACAAAGCCAATGGGACAAGGCGATTGCTGAATTCGAAATAGCGATTCATAAGGAACCGAATAACAGTGAATATCTACGCGGACTAGGATGGGCTGTCTATCATACCGGCGATAAAGCGAAAGGATTAGCATATCTTCATAGAGCAATTGAGCTTGCGCCAACCAATGTGAACATCCTGACCGACCTGGCAGCCGCTTACCTATCTGACCTCCAATTTCATAAAGCACGCAAATATGCTAAGAAGGCGATACAGATTGACCCTGCTAGTAACATTGCGAGAGAGGTTCTAGATGAAATTAATCGTTTTCAAAGGTACTATAAGCGATTTGGTGAACTCTGATAAGGCATGCTCTTATCTAGTTGACTTTGCTGATGACTTCAATCCTGTTCGAGTAGCTACAACAGCGCCCCTTCAGGATTATCCTACCTGCCTGCCTACGATCTAACAGTTCATCGCTTTGGTTACCCTGCCAGCCATGAAGGGGTTAAATCCTCTTTTCAAAAGCCATGCTTTATTCTTCCAAGTGCTAAGGGAGGGCAAATATCAGGATTTTACCTCGACGCTTGAGGTGGATTTAGCGCGGGAATAAGGCCGTAATGAGCGCGCTGCCAGAGATTTCTCGGACTTAGCTAGCTAGAAAACTGCACAATTAGTCAGCTTGTTACTACAAAAGGAAGTGTCACACTGTAAAAAGTAACCTCTCGTACAGGAAGACCTGCAAGAGAGCGTTTACTATAGTCAATTGCAAAATTCCTTACAATTCTCTCTCCCCCGGCGGGAGGGGGATTTCACCCTCACCTTAATTCCTTCCCCTCCACGGAGTTTACCCTGAGTGAGATTCTTCGCTTCGCTCAGAATGACAAAAACGAAGGGTTCAGGGTCAGGACAAGCCTCACCTCCCATCGAGGGAGGAGGCTGTTTAATTTTGATTTTGCGTTCGTTTTTAGGCAGATTAGAGATGTTTCACCCCCAAATTTCTGTAGTTGCCTGATTCATCAGGCGCATTTGCCCAATAAATTGGGCAACTACATTTTTAAACACCCTCAGGGAGAGGAATTTTATACGAGATTATGCGGTTAACTATAATTGGCAATAAATGTCACTCTGACCCTGAGTCCTGACGTGAGGAAGGAACTGAAGGGGAAGAGTCTAAAAGAGATTCTTCGCTACGCTCAGAATGACAGAAAGCGAAGGGGCTCAGAATGACAAATAGGGTTGCTAAACAGTCTCTGATATACTGGATTGAGGAGTGGGATTTGGTTATTATACGCTATCCCGGGAATCTGATACTGGCGGATGAAGCTCAGGCTTTCCCCAGGAGCGGTGGAGGTATTCCTTGAGTCACCACAGCGATATTTGAGTGGGTAAAGAGAGGTCAGGCTGAAAAATGGATAACGTAACTGAAATTAAAGAATGGTATAAGGAAACGCTGGCGCAGAAGGTGATTGACGCCCTGGAGAAGAATAACATGACAGCCTTCTATGTCAAAACGGGGAAAGAAGCCAGGGAAAGGGTGCTCAGCATGATTCCTGTGGGAAGCAAAGTAGGTTATGGAGGCTCGCTATCTTTAGACCAGATTGGGGTTAAGGATGTGCTGCGTGCTGGAAATTACCATTTGATTGACCGTCATAAACCGCAGCTCACTCCAGAGGAAAAGTATGACCTGCGGAAAGAAAGCCTGTTAGCTGATGTTTTTCTGATGAGTAGCAATGCTGTCACTATGGACGGCGAACTGGTTAACATCGATGGCATCGGTAATCGGGTGGCGGCGTTAATTTTTGGTCCTTCTAAAGTAATCGTTGTCGCCGGAATAAATAAGATTGTTCCCGATACGGAAGCAGCGAGGCAGCGAATCAAGAATTATGTGGCGCCCATTCATGCGAGACGGCTGGGGCTTCCTCTCCCCTGCGCTGAGACGGGTAAATGCCTTGATTGCCGAAGCCCGCTGAGATTCTGTAATGCTGTCGTTACTATCGAGCACCAGTACCAGAAGGATAGAATAACGGTGCTCATCGTTGGAGAAGACTTAGGATTATAAAGGTACAGAATGCTCAGAAAAACTAAGGTAATCTGCACAATCGGCCCGGCGAGCAGGTCGAGCAGGATGATAGAAAGGCTGGTCCGGGCTGGCATGAACGTGGCCCGCATCAATGCCTCGTATGGTACCGAAAAAGAACATAGTGAGGTCATCAGAACTATCCGTGCCGTTTCGGCTAGACTGGATGTGCCGGTGGCTATTCTACTGGACCTGCCGGGCATAAAGCTGAGGACAGGTCCACTACGGGGAAAAGAGGTATATCTGAAGGAGGGCGACCACTTTTCTCTTACCGGTGAGAAGGTCTCAGGCGATGAACAGAAAATATCGGTAAGCTTCCCAGAAATTCTCAATGATATTAAGGTCGGTAACACCATCTTTCTACACGAGGGAGCTATCCAGGTAAAGGTGATATCCACCACGGATAGTGAAGTGAGATGTAAAATAGTTGTTGGTGGAGTGCTCACCTCGAATAGTGGCATAAATGTACCGGGAGTCAGGCTCAATGTACCTCCCATTACCAGCCAGGACCTGAAGCTCCTTGCCTTTGGATTGGAGCAAGGCGTGGATTTCGTCGCTATCTCCTTTGTTCGTTCCGCAGCCGATATACTCAGATTAAGGCAGTCCCTGTATGAAAAAGGAGCCAGTATTCCGCTTATCGCTAAAATTGAGAAACATGAAGCCGTGAATGACATTGACAGGATTATTGCTGAGGCGGACGGCATAATGGTAGCCCGTGGTGACCTCGGGGTGGAGATACCTTTGAAAAAAGTGCCGCTAGTACAGAAGGAGATCATACGTAAATGCAATCAGGTTGGTAAGCCTGTGATTGTAGCCACTCAGATGCTGGAATCGATGGTGGCTATGGTGCGACCTACTCGGGCTGAGGTGAGCGACGTCGCCAATGCTATCTTTGACGGCGTAGACGCAGTCATGCTGTCAGATGAAACAGCCGCCGGGGTATATCCTGTAGAAACTGCCAGGATGATGGCAAATATCGCTCTTGAGACTGAGAAAGCGCTGCCGTATGAACGTATGTTGCTGGAGAAAAGCGAGCAGGTTGTACCGCAAACGGACGACGCTATAAGCTATTCGGCATGTCATATAGCCCAGCACATTGGGGCAGCATGTATCGTAGCTTACACAAGTTCGGGAAGCACGGCACTGCGGGTATCTAAATATCGCCCCAAAGCGCCCATCCTGGCCATTACCCACAATCCTGATGTAGCGAGGAAGCTTGCCCTTAGCTGGGGTATAGAGCCCTATGTTGTCGACAGGCCTGGGAATGCAGATGCTGTGTTTCAAAGAGCGGCACAATTAGCGCGAGAAACCGGGATTGCCAGAAAGGGTGAGCTTGTGGTCATCACCGCTGGCATTCCAGCGGGAATACCGGGGAGCACCAACCTTGTCAAGGTTCAGCGGGTTGAGTAAAGGGTTAAATCCCTTTTTCAACAGCTATAATTTATTCTTCCAACTGCAAAGAGGGCGAATATCAGGATTTCACCTCAGCGCTTGAATCGGATTTAGAGCGGGAATAAAGCCTGAACATTTCAAGCAGATGTGATGTTACCCAAAATGGACTATTGTCTAATCCCCCTGGGTAACTGCCCACTCTACCTTTATTTGCTCGGGCTTTACACCTTTAATTGATACATTATTACTTTCTATTTCGATGGTCGCCCCTGATGGGACCAACGTTATAATAGTTCCATTAGTACTTGTATTGACTAAAACCCTTCGGGCGGAAACTTCTAATGACAAGTTAATTTTATCAGAAGGAAGGCCAGCAACTGGCTTCCCGTCCATAGTCACCGTACCCAGACTCAGCCCTTCTAAAGTTACATCAGCACCCCCTACGCCCCCACATCCAACAATAGAAATTAGCCCGATAACCAGCGATGCAAAGAGGATAACTCTAATGGCCCTTTTCATGTTCTGCCTCCATTCTCGAATTTTAGAGATACTTTTAATCCGAATTATACTATAGCATATTCATCAGTGAGCCGATTACTGCATAAATCCAATGTATGCTAGATAACAATTCGTCAGCTTGTTACTACAAAAGGAAGTGTCACACTGTAAAAAGTAACCTTTCGTACAGGAGGACCTGCAAGAGAGTGTTTACTAATTGGCAATAAATGTCACTCTGACCCTGTACTCTTCGTTTTTGTCATTCTGAAGGAGCACTTCAGCTTCGCTCAGTGTAAACTCCGCGACTGAAGAACCTCACTCAGGATATACTCCGTGAAGGGGAAGAGTCTAAAAGAGATTCTTCGCTACGCTCAGAATGACAGAAGACGAAGGGGCTCAGAATGACAAATAGGGTTTCGAAACAGTCTCCCTGCACTTGTTTTGCAAAAAAATTTCCTTTAATGTATAATATATAAACTTAATTATAGGCGAGGTTATTGCAAGCTTTTTTAGATCCTTTTAGATTACTTGAGCATTGGATGACCGAACACTCTAATTAAAATTTAGGAGAAAGGAGGTCATTCAATGAGTTTTCAGGACAAGTCAATCCAGTGCTCCGATTGTGGAGCTACCTTCACTTTCAGCGCTGAGGAGCAAGAGCTTTTCCAATCCAGGGGCTATACTAATGAGCCCAAACGCTGCCCCTCATGCCGCCAGGCAAGAAAGGCAGAGCGATCTGGAAATGGCGACTACGGCTACAGGCCCCAGCGGCAAATGTTTCCCGCAGTATGCGCCCAGTGTGGCAAAGAGACCGAAGTACCATTCGAGCCCCGTGAAGGTAGACCAGTATACTGTAGCGATTGCTACCGTAAAATCAGACCGAGTAGGTAATACTTAGATTGTTTAGCAACTCATCCCCCTGACCCCCTTCCCTTACTAAGGGAAGGGAGTCGTTTCCCCCGTGTAGGGGAGAGAGGGGTTTCACCCCTCTCTATAAATCTCTTCCCCCTCTCCTTCGAAGGAGAGGGGGATATAGGGGGTGGGGTTAGTAAATACTCTCTAATACGAGGATTTAACCTCAGGGCATACATGGGCTGAGGATAGTTGGCCGTGTATGTCTCTAGAATGGATGGGGGCGTTATGTCGTTAGAAGTTTCGATACGTGAAGGTGAATCACAAGATTCTCTGTTGCGTCGCTTTCAAAGGATGGTGCAGACGAGCGGAATTTTGCGCGAGGCAAAGGCCCATCGTCATTTTCTATCCAAGGGAGAGACAGCACGTTTGAAATCGCAAAAGAACGCCAGACGAAGGCGTGGTTACGACTAAACCAGAAAGTAACCAATAAGCTAATGTTTCTGGTCGAACTCAGCATAGGTACTTGATATGAGACAGTCAGCGCTGGGTTACGAAATTAAGCAAAAGGAGCATTAGTATGAAAATCTATCCGGGTAACTTATCCTCTGAGGTAACTGAGGAAGAATTCCGGCAAGAATTTGAGGCTTTTGGAGAAGTGTGACGTCTGTCGACATTCTCGCTCTGATAACAGAGGCAGTGGGCCGTATGGTGGCAGGAGAGGTGGTGAGTTCGGTGATGTAGTTCAGATAGCTGGGTGACACTTTAACGTATACTAGAGTTATCTTTCACTTTAAGTTTGGAACAGGCTCTGGCAGTTCTTTGTGTCATTGCGAGGAGCGGCAGCGACGAAACAATCCCCAAGTTAAATCCTAAACTCAAAGCTCTAAATTCTAATTAGCAGCTATCAGCTTTCAGCCTTCAGCTATCAGCTAATCGCTGACTGCTGATTGCTTTTTGGGATATTGTTTAGTATTTCGGATTTAGGATTTAGAATTTTGTCACGGGATTGATTACTATATTGATGTCAATGCCTTGCCATGGCAAAATGGCGGTTCACCTCCCAATCAGGGTCATAAGGTATACCATTCT
>MNYD01000021.1 GCA_001872925.1 Dehalococcoidia bacterium CG2_30_46_19
CATACGAAATACAGAATACAATAATATTTTACCAAACTTGCCTCAACCTTCATAACTCATATCCTACCACACCCCACAGCCCCCGCAAGATTATACAATTCCTTCTACATTGTATGTTGACACTGAAGGTATCTGGGGGATATATTTGCCAGTAGATCGAAGTCAAACCGATACTAAGAAATTTAAAAGGAGAAAAAAATGATTATAGATGCGCATTGTCATGTTTGGACATGGGACATTATATCGGATAATTACTGGAACGAACTGGCTGAAATCGCCATAGATTTTTTTAGGAAGAACAAACTAGGTTCTCCTACAGTAGAGCAAGTAAAGAAGGGCATCATGGACCCAATGATGGATGCTGATGGCTCTAAGCTGATAGCAAACATGGACGCATCTGGAGTGGACAGGGCCTTCATTATGGCCCTTGATTGGGGATATGGGATAGGAGAGGCAGAGAAAACAGTGGACGAGATCAATCAATTCTATGGCTCTTTAGCAAAGAAGTATCCCGATAGAGTTGTTGCATTTGCCGGGGTTGACCCGCGCAGGGCTGACGCAGTTGATATTCTGGACAGAGCGGTGAACGACTACGGATGCCGGGGTCTTAAATATCATCCCACAGCAGGCTTTTATCCTGATAGTAAGGAGTCATATAAGGTACTGGAGAAGGCTCAGGAGTTGAATATCCCCTTGCTTTCCCATCTAGGGCCCATTTCAAAACCCTTGAAAAGTAAATATGCCAGGCCTGTCTACCTGGATAGCATAGTAAGTGATTTCCCAAGACTTACAGTCATAGGTGCTCATCTGGGCTTCTGCTGGTGGCACGAGATGGTTAACCTGATATCTGCCAAGGCAACCACCTTATATGCCGATTTCTCAGGTCAACAGGTAACAGCAAGGAGGAACTTTGCGGAGTTTTGCCATATGCTAAGAGCAGCCTTTGATGAGGCTGCTGCATCAAAGTTCCTTTGGGGAACAGACAATCCCGTATTGGAGGCTGTAATCCCTATGAAAGACTGGCTTAACATGATAAAGGAGCTCCCTGAGAATGCACCTGACGGCATTAAGTTTACAAAAGAAGAAATAGACGCGGTACTTGGAGAAAACGCTGCGAAAATCTTTGGCTTTAAAAGCTAAAAAGGAGGGAAAATGGCTATTAAGACTTACAACGATTACTTCAGCAGAATCAAGAAGATGAGGAAGAATCTCTATATCGCTGGAGAGAAAGTGACCAGGGATGATGAGAGACTTTCTGGACAATTGCGCATCATACGGGAGACATATGACCGTGCCAATGACCCTGAGTGGGAAGACCTATGCACTGCAACATCACACTTAACGGGGGAGAAGATAAACAGGTTTACTCACATCCATCAAAGCGTGGACGACCTTCTAAAGAAACAGCGGATGACCAGGCTCCTTTGCCACAGGGTTGGAGGCTGTATTATGAGGTGTATGGGAATAGATGTTATGAATGCCCTCTCTGTGGTTACCTATGAGATGGACCAGTTCTTAGGCACAGATACCAATCAAAACTTCTTGAAGTATCTTAGATATTGGCAGGACAACGACATATGTGCCAATTGTGCTCAGACCGACACCAAAGGCGACAGATTAAAAAGACCTCATGAGCAAGTTGACCCTGACCTTTATCTCAGGATTGTAGAAAGCAGACCCGATGGAATCGTGGTCAGGGGTGCCAAGATTGATAACACAACTGCCCCAGTGAGTGATGAGATTATAGCTATACCTACAAGATTCATGACTGATAAGGATAATGACTACGCTGTTGCCTTCGCCATCCCAGCCGACTGGGAAGGAGTAAAAATGCTTGTTAGGCCAACGCGTATGCATAAGGTGAAATACGGACAGGCTCCTGGTGCAGAAATGGGCGATGCGGAATCGTTTACCATCTTTGACGATGTCTTTGTCCCCCGGGAAAGGGTCTTCATGGACGGGAAAGCTGACCCAAGACAAACGCCCTTCGCTGGTTTCCTTGCTTTGCTTTTTGCCCATTACCACCGTCATTCATATACCGGTTGTAAGCCTGCGGTATCGGAAGTTCTAGCCAGTGCTGCAGCACTTGTCGCAGAATACAATGGGATTGAAAGGACAAGCCACGTGAGGGACAAACTATGTCATATGATAACCACGGCAGAGCTTGTTTTTGCGGCAGGTCAAATGAGTGCCTACCGGGCTGAAAAATCGTCGTCTGGAACATGGATACCCGATGAAATCTTAACTAATGCTGGCAGGAAGCTTGCTGGAGAGGAAATTTATAACGAGTTTAAAATCGTCGCTGACCTCGCTGGAGGTTTGTGTGCCACCTTGCCCTTCGAGGAGGAATTCTTCTCCAAAGAAACGGGAAAGCTGGCAAATAAATACTTGATGAGGAATCCCAAAATATCTGCCGAAAATCAACACCGGTGTTTTCGGGGTATAGAGGGTATGATAGTCTCTGAGGTAGCTGGGGTAATGCAAGTGGCAGGATTGCATGGCGGTGGCTCTCCTCAGATGGAAGTCATCACTATGATGGGAAGGTATGACCTCGAGCCTTTGAAGAACATAGCGAAATACCTGTTTGGCATAGAAAAAGAGCTTCCTAAATATGAAAGACCTACCGTAACCCCCAGAAAGATGCTGGAGCGATTTCGAGAGATGTATGGCAAGGCCTAGACTGTCGGCATGCTTATCGCAGTATCACTATAAGGAGTAGTATTATGGACGACAGTAAAAGGGAGTCATTTCTGGACAAGTTTCATCTTCCCGGAAAGGTAGCCTTAGTCACCGGTGGAAGTCGGGGAATCGGTCGAAGCATCGCCTTAGGGCTGGCAGAGGCAGGTAGTGATATAGTGCTTGCCAGCCGTAAATTACCAGATTTAGAAAAGGTAGCTCAGGAGATAACCGGTATGGGAAGGAAAGCCCTTCCGGTATCAGCCAATGTTCGCCACCTCCCCGAGATCGATAACCTGGTTAAAAAAGCGATGGACGAATTTGGCCATATTGATATCCTGGTGAATAACGCTGGCACCAATCCCACATTTGGCTCGGTGTTCGATGTTGAAGAGGGAGTCTGGGATGTAACTATGGGGCTAAACCTCAAAGGTTATTTTTTCTTAAGTCAGGCAGTGGGCAAAATAATGCGCGATAAAGGTGGTGGAAGCATCATCAATGTTGCCTCAACAGCCGGAATTCATCCTGACATAGGATTAGGAGTTTACTCAATAAGTAAGGCAGGCGTCATTATGCTTACGCAGGTACTTGCTCAGGAATGGGGGCAATACAATATCAGGGTAAACGCAATTGCCCCAGGTGTCGTGAAGACCAAGCTTTCCTCTCTGCTATGGAGCACCTCCGAGATTCGTGAGAAGGTTGAAGATAGCACAGCTCTAGGGCGAATAGCTGAGCCTGAGGAAATGGTTGGTGCTGTTCTTTTCCTAGCCTCTGAGGCTTCAAGCTACATAACCGGGCAAACCCTTGTGCTGGATGGATATCATTCCTCTTATGTGAGAACTTTCTTATCAGCAATTACTCCAACAAGATAAACTTCTAAGAGGTAATAAAATAAGATGCTTCAATTGAATTTTGACCCGGCGAAATGCATTGCCTGCAAGACTCAGGATTGCCTTGTCAAATGCCAATATCTGCGCCTGGACAAGGATAAGGCAAAGACAGAAATGCAGAAGATAATCAACGGCGAGGATTCTTTTGTGCTGCATGACTGCGTCACATGTTATGCCTGTGAAGAGTACTGCAAAATGGGAAATCATCCATTTTACTTGATCGTTGAGCGGCAGGAGGGAAAGGGAATATTACCGGCACCTAGATCCATCGCTACTATGTGGATCAATCAATGCGAACCAAGAGGAAGATTCACGGTAGGTAAAGTTAAGGAAAGGGCACTGTCATTTTGTTTTATTCCCATATTTCCATTATGGGCTACAGGAAAGCTTTTTGATGGCATCGCGTCGTCTTATATTATGGGTGAGGAGTTTTTCTGCAACGCTGTTTTTTTACATTATGCCAAAATGTCAGTGATAAAAGACAGGTTGCCCAAAGTAATAGAAAATATCGCAAAGCTAGGGATTAAGGAACTTATATGTCTCCATGATGAATGTTATGGGACATTTAACTCACTGGCACCAGCCTACGGCATGAAAGTGCCATTTAAAACTACCCATTATTTTGAGTATCTATATGAAAAGCTAAAGGAACTCAAGGATGAAATAAAGCCGCTGAATGTTAAATTAGCTTACCAGCGGCCCTGCTCAAATCGGCTTTCCCCGAAGACACAGCATTTTGTGGATGACATATTTAACCTAATAGGCGCTCATAGGGTGAAACGGGAATATGTGGGAGAAAATGCCTTATGTTGTGCAGAAGTCATCAGGATGGGACAAGGGTACAAGATCGCCGATGATGTGCAAAAGAGGAATCTGGAGGACATGGTAAAAGCTGGAGCTGAATATTGTGTGTTTAACTGCCCCATGTGCTACCTAAGTATCGGTGATAAGGTTAGCAAAAGGGGGCTTAAGCCAATCCACATAATTGACTTATGCAAAATGGCAATTGGTGAAAAGACAGCACCGGGGGTGTGACACTATGATTGACATTTATAATCTTCTGGCTGAAATAGTTGGTGAGCAGCATGTTTCCAATCATAAGGAAGAGCGTTATTTTTATGGATGCGATCCTGGTCTAACTCCACCACATGAGCCAGATTATGTGGTTATGCCTGAGACAACTGAGGAGGTGCAACAGATAGTCAAGCTTGCAAACAAGGAGAAGATACCAATAGTTCCCAAGGGAGGCGGTCTGGCATTAACTGGCTTGGTTATTCCACAAAAGGGTGGAATTGTAATAGACATGAAAAGGATGGGAAAGATATTAGAGGTAAATGAGAAAAGCCGATATGTCGTTGTTGAGGGTGGTGTTACGCATGGTATGTTGCAAAACTATCTAAAGAAGCACCATCCCAAGTTAAGACATAGTATACCCGACTCGCCAGCAATATCTACAGTGGTAGGTAACGCAGTAATACATGGGCAGGGGCGTTTGACCCAACAATACGGCTTTAATTCCGACATGGTTAGCGGCCTGGAAGTCGTGTTGCCAACAGGGGAGATTTGCCGAATTGGCTCGCATTCCATATCTTCACAACATTGGTTCTCAAAGGGGGCTCCGTGGCCTGATCTAAGTGGACTCTTCTTGGGCTGGTTTGGTACCACAGGCATCATCACCAAGTTGGGATTGAGGCTCTATCCCTGCAAGAAAATGAGGGATGTCATGGTATTCCTAACAGACAAGATAGAACTGGTTCCCGATATCATCCTTAAATTAACTCATACCGAAATGACGGAGGACATAGTTGTGAATGAGCAGCCACTACCTCCAAGAATGAAAGGAAATATCTACATACTGATAATTATAACTGGGGACTCGGATGAAGAACTCGATTTTAAGAGGAAGATCATATGGGATGCACTTTGGGACATTTTTGAGAGCAGAGATGGTGGATTTTTATCCGTCCCGGCGGATATGAAGCCGCCCCTTCTGGAGATGCCATCAAGGGATGTAGTCAGATTTGCCGATGTCAGAAAGGGCGGTGGATTTGAATATAGCGGACCGATTATTCCCCTCGAGAAATATCCAGAGTTTATTACAAAACAGAAAGAGCTTGTTTCAAAGTACAACCTATCCTATTCAGCCACATCACGTGTCATCGCAGGAGGGCATTGTATGATGTATGCCTTTGCTTTTACTTTTAATCGCGCTGACCCTGATGAAATGGACAGGATTAGGAAAGCCTTACGTGAAGCGGCTGAGTTCACCGTAGAGCAAGGAGGAATGATGTGGAAGCCAACCATAGAAGAACAAAAAATGATAATTGAAAGGATGGACCCCAATACGTTGAAAATTATGAAGAAGATAAAAGAACTGTTAGACCCCAACGGAATCATGAATCCCGGGAACTGGGAGGCTTAACCTTGACAGACTATACCAAGCAAATCCATAGATGCTTCAGGTGCGGATATTGTAAGTTTCCCTCTGATTACTCAGACTTTAACTGTCCTTCCTATGCCAGGTTCCGCTTTGATACCTATTCCACAAGTGGAAGATTATGGCTTATTTACGCCTGGCTAAAGGGTGAAATTGAGTGGTCGGAGCACCTTGCCGAGATTTTATATTCCTGCACAACCTGTAAAAACTGCGTTGAACAGTGCCCAATGAAGTTTTCCAGTGACATCGTTGATTGGATAGTAGCCGCCAGAAGTGACATGATGGAGAAGGAGAAAGGTAGAATACCGCCCCGTGTAACCAGCTTCCTAGAGGATGTTTACCGGCTTGGAAATCCATTGAAGGAGAGGGGTAAAAGAGATGCCTGGGCAAATGGAATAAAAAGATATCAACCGGGTGATGAATATCTGTTCTATGTCGGATGTCTCGGCTCATATGATGAATTTGGACGAAGAATGGCCAGGAGCGTCGCCAGGTTGCTAAGCGAAGCGGGAATATCCTTCGGAATCCTCGGTAATGATGAGAATTGTTGTGGCAACGAAGTATATCTGCTTGGAGAAAAGGAGTTGTTTCAAGTATTGGCTGAGAGGAATATCCAGAAGTTCAAAGAGCTTGGTGTTAAAAAGGTGGTTACACTTTCACCACACGCATATAATGCGATGAAAAATAACTATCCTCTGGTCAGTAACGCCTATTTTGAAGTGTCTCATTACACTCAACTCCTGTGTGGTCTGCTCCGGGAAAATAAGATAAGACCATCCCGGAACAAGATTAAAGTTACCTATCATGACCCTTGCTTCCTGGGAAGATATAACAAAATATACGGCGAGCCGCGGGAAGTTTTGCAAAGCATCCCCGGAATCGAATTACTGGAAATGGAACGAAACAGGGAAAATTCTTTCTGCTGTGGTGGGGGGAGCGGTAATTTTGTTACCGATCTCCTGGGAGGAAGCGAAGAAAGTCCCAGCAGGATTAGAGTCAGGGAAGCTTACGAAACTGGAGCTGATATTCTGGCAGTTGCCTGTCCCAGTTGCATGACCATGCTCCAGGATGCCGTAAAAGTAGAGAATTTAGAAAGCAAGCTAGCCGTTAAGGATATTTCCCAGGTTGTAGCGGAATCCCTGTGATTGGCAGGGCGCAGGGTGGGTAAGGTTGAGGGTGGTTTGAGGCTTTACCGGAGACTTGAGGTAGCCTAAATCAGGGCTGTGCTTTCATCTTTTACTTCCACGAAGATGGGCACCGTAAGATATAGCCATCTTGTTTCTTTACCTCTTTCGGGAAAAGGCTTTTAGCAATCGTTCTACGTCTAATAATAAGGGTTTTATTAACAGAATTAGCCAAATCAGCAGACCTACGATTTGGAGGAAATGCGGTGATTATTTGTTTGTTGGGGAACAATTCTCTCACTGCTTTGACCGGAGGGACTAAATCACTATCTGCTGAGATAAGTAAAGCGATATCGAATTTATCCTGATAGGCATCCTTGAGCATTTCGACAGCAATGTTTACATCTGTCATTTTTTCGTTAGGCACTTTGTCCTGAAAGCCACAATTACGACATTGGCGAGGATTGAGTTGGTACTTCCCATAGGAAATCTGAAAATCGCTGAGCGTTTCAAGAGCCTCGATAAAGGTTGATTGTCGCCTCTGCTTATCTGGAGAGAGTGTAACTCTTGAGGTGAAATATTTTGTGAGAAGTAACCTTTGGTTTGGCTTTAAAAGATTCTGCACTAGCAATTGAATATTCAACCAATAGTATCGCCGCCAATCCTTGGATTTTAGTCCAAAGTAAAGATTAAAGCCGTCCACATAGCTAATTACACGTTCCACTAACTACTCCAAAATCTGCTTGACAAAAACTAGGAATTTATGTATTATACACTTAGCTACAGCACCAGGGCGAGTAACCCTGGTCCGACAGTCCCTTCATATGAAGGGGCTGTTTCTTTTTACGGTTTCTCAACGCACAAAGTATGCCTTCAAATGGTGCTGGGGTAAACCAAGGTGGTTAAGGTTGAGGGTATCTTGAAGTTCTACCGAAAGCCTGACAGGTGATCTAAATCATGTCCGAAGACATGAGGACAAAGCATCCATTGAGGGCAAATCTGGCTCTCCGAATTTAGTAATGTAGCAAGTAATCAAGCACAGTCATCTTCTTGTAGCGAGTTTCTTGACGCTGTTTTGTTACTGTTCTTTGTTTCTCTACTTGCCTGTATTTGGTTA
>MNYD01000040.1 GCA_001872925.1 Dehalococcoidia bacterium CG2_30_46_19
ACCCCAGACCAACATCCCTGAGAGTTTCCAGCTTCCGCTTAACCTGGGGGAAGTGGTCGAAAAATTCCAGAGCTTCATCCACAGTCATCTCCAGAATTTCAGCAATGTTCTTCCCCTTAAATTTAATCTCCAGTGCCTCACGATTATATCGTTTCCCTTTGCATACTTCACAGGGGACGGAGACATTGGGAAGAAACTGCATCTCGATTTGAACATAACCTGCTCCCTGACAGGCTTCACACCTCCCCCCTCTAACGTTAAACGAAAAACGTCCTGCCGGATAGCCACGCATCCTTGCTTCAGGAACAGAGGCAAAGAGTTCGCGAAGGGGGGTAAATGTCCCGGTATAGGTGGCGGGATTGCTTCGCGGTGTGCGACCTATCGGTGACTGGTCAATGTTAATCACCTTATCAATATGCTCAATGCCGATAATGCCCTCGCACTTACCTGGTCTGTCTTTAGCACGGTAAAACAACTGTGCCAGCTTTTTGTATAACACCTCATCAATAAGAGTGCTCTTACCGCTTCCCGAAACGCCGGTGATGCAAACAAACTTGCCCAGAGGAATGTGGACATCGATGCTCTTCAAGTTATTCTCTCTAGCTCCCTTAATCACCAGTTCCTTCCCTGAACCGGGACGCCGGCACTGAGGCATGGGGATTTCCTTCACCCCACTTAAATATTGCCCTGTTATCGATTGGGGACAGCTCATAATATCGCTAATCTGCCCTGTAGCCACGATTTCCCCTCCCTGCTTCCCCGCACCAGGCCCCATATCAATGATGTGGTCGGCAGCCCTCATCACCGCCTCATCATGTTCCACAATAATCACAGTATTGCCTAAATCCCTGAGATACTTTAGCGTTGTTATTAACCGGGAGCCGTCGGCAGGATGCAGCCCCACTGTGGGCTCATCGCAGATGTAGAGAACACCGATTAATCCACTGCCAATCTGGGTAGCCAGGCGAATTCTTTGCGCCTCACCGCCACTCAGGGTTGATGAAGCTCTGTCCAGGGTTAAATAGCCTAAACCGATATCAATGAGGAAATTCAAACGAGCATGGAGCTCCTTGATGATCTGGCGGGCTATGGTAAGCTCACGAGGGGTAATCTCGTCCGCAAGTCTGTCTACCCATTCTAGAGCCTGGGTAACAAACATAGCGGTAACATCCATGATGTTGTCCCCCATGATGGTGACTGCTAAAGATTCCGGCTTAAGTCTCTTTCCATGGCATACTGGACAGGGAGTGGACGACATGTACCTCTCAATAGCCGCTTTAACGCTATCGGATCCAGTCTCTTTATAACGACGCTCCAGATGAGGTATAACGCCTTCAAATTCAGTGTAATAATGTCGGAAGTGACCGTAATGGTCTTCATAAACTGCGGGAACAGTTTCGCCGCCATCACCATAAAGTATCAGGTGGAGCTGAGCTTCGGTTAAATTCTTAACCGGCGTATCCATAGAAAAGCCATGGCGGTGAGCTAGAGCTTCAAGTATGCTGCCATACCAGGTGCTCATCTGCCCATTCCGACTCCACGGCTGGATAGCACCTTCCGCCAAGCTTAGCTCTTTATCAGGAATAACAAAGCCAGGGTCGATTTCCAGGTTACAGCCCAGTCCAGTGCAGGCAGGACAGGCACCATGGGGACTATTGAAGCTGAAGGTCCGTGGGGCAATTTCCCCCAGGCTGACGTTGCAATAAGGACAGGCAAAATGCTCCGAGAAAAGCCGCTCCTCTCCATCGATAATGGAGATTAGCACTATACCTGAGCCCAGCTTTAGCGCTGTCTCAACGGAATCGGCCAGACGACTGGCATTCTCCGTTCCACCTACCTGCAATCGGTCAACCACTACTTCAATGGAATGATTTTTATATTTATCAAGCTGGAATTCCTCGGAAAGGTCATGAATTTCGCCATCGACCCTGACACGGACAAAGCCCGCTTTCTGCAAATCCCGGAATATTCCCTGATGCTCGCCCTTACGGTCCCTGACCAGCGGGGCAAGTATCATAATTCGGCTGCCCTCGGGTATTTTGTTTACCGAATCTACAATTTGCTGCACCGTCTGACGAGAAATCTCTCGCCCACATTGGGGACAGTGAGGATGCCCGATGCGGGCAAAGAGAAGTCTCAAATAATCATAGATTTCAGTAATGGTGCCCACAATGGAACGTGGATTGTGCGGCGGTCCTTTTTGGTCAATGGAGATGGCCGGACTAAGCCCTTCAATATAATCCACATCAGGCTTCTCCATCTGCCCCAGAAACTGTCGGGCATAGGTGGAAAGGGACTCCACATAGCGGCGTTGCCCCTCAGCATATATGGTGTCAAAAGCCAGCGAGCTCTTGCCGCTTCCTGAAACACCGGTGATGACCACCAGCTTATTCCTGGGAATGACGACGTCTATATTCTTAAGATTGTGCTCCCTGGCACCTTTGATAAATATGGCATCTGGCATGATGCTTTATTTTAGCACCATGCCAGACTTCTTAAAAAGTTTGCTATAGTCTAATCCTAAATAATCCACAGGGGGCAAAGCACCAGTGTTACCGTAGCTATAAGCTTAGCTACAATATGTAATGAAGGTCCCACGGTGTCTTTAAGAGGGTCACCAACAGTGTCACCAACGACACCAGCAGCGTGTATCGGTGAACCTTTAAGGATGACATTCCCTGCTTCATCCTTGAGTTGCCCATCCTCGATATACTTCTTGGCATTATCCCAGGCACCGCCACCGTTATTCATAAAGGAAGCCATAAGAATAGCAGAGAAAGTACCTACCATAAGGAAGGCACCTACTGCCATAGGAGCATTGTAACCTGGTATGAATCTAAAGGCGACTCCAATAACTATGGGGAGAAGCACGGGAAGCAATCCAGGGGCAACCATTCCCTTTAATGCTGCCTTTGTAGTAATGTCAACTGCCCTGGCATAATTGGGTCTTGAGGTTCCCGCCATGATGCCAGGGTCAGCTTTGATTTGACGACGCACTTCCTCAATAATCCCACTTGCTGCCTTTCCTACTGCCCTAAGCCCCCAGGAGCTGAAAAGAAAGACCATCATGATGGCCAGAATAGCGCCAATAAGAACCTCAGGGAAAACAAGGTCTACACTGAACGGCACTCCCGTCTCGCCTTGAAAGAGCAGTACCCTGTCAAAGTAAGCTTGAAAGAGAAGGAACCCAGCCAGCCCTGCCGATACCATGGCATATCCCTTGGTTAGAGCTTTGGTGGTATTGCCGGTAGCATCAAGATGGTCGGTAACTCGCCTTATCTCGCCACCAGCGTGAGTGAACTCGTTGATTCCGTTGGCATTGTCAGTTATCGGACCAAAGGTATCTTCAGCCAGAATGAAGGGACAGGTCATCAGCATACCCATGGTAGCTACTGCAGTGCCGTAAGCGCCGCCTACCCACCAGGGAAGGTTTAACCCTGATTGTGTGCCAAACCAATATGTGACCCCAAGAGCAACAGAGATAATGAGCGCCGTAGGCATGATAGTTTCAAACCCTACGGATATGCCGGTAACAATGGTGGTTGCTGGACCAGTGCGGCAGGCTTCCGCAATACTTCTTGTCGGGTTATATCTGGATTCAGTGTAATACTGAGTAACATAGACTACAATTACGCTAGTTACTATGCCAACAAGACCAGCCCCCATAAGCCACAGCCATCCTGGGCACATAGAGCTGAACATCACTTTGCAGATAGCAAACATCGTCACGGCACAGAGAGCCAGGGCGATAAAATAGCCACGGTTGAGAGCAGTCATAGGGTCCTCTTTTTCGCTGCGGCTGTGCACGCCTAAAATGCCGAACATGCTGGCAACAATACCGCAGCCACGAATGATGAGCGGGAAGAGCACCCAGCCCACAGCGACAAGCGGAGCAATCCCCGCCTTTATGGAGATGACATACAAAGCCACACCTATTATCATAGCGCCGATGTTTTCTGCTGCTGTGGATTCAAAGAGGTCGGCACCACGACCAGCGCAATCACCAACATTATCACCGACCAGGTCAGCAATTACCGCGGCATTGCGGGGGTCATCTTCAGGAATCCCTGCCTCAACTTTACCGGCAAGGTCAGCGCCCATATCAGCAGCCTTGGTGTAGATACCACCGCCGAGCTGGGCGAAAAGGGCGACCATACTGGCACCAAAACCAAAACCAACAATAATGTGAGGAGCAATTTCAGGATGAGTAGCTCCTCCAAAGGCAAAAAATATTGCTGTTACTCCGAGCAAGCTCAAGGCAACGATGAGAAAGCCAGAAACTGCTCCACCGCGCAGCGCTATCCTTATAGCCGCATTTAAGCCATGATGAGAGGCAGCAGCACAGCGAACATTTGACTTGACCGCAATCCACATGCCCACAATTCCAGAAACGCAGGAGCAAATACCGCCGACGAGGAAGGCAACCCCCGTCCTCCACCCCAAGCCAAAGGCCGTTACCCCAAGATACTCTAGCTCTGCAGGGCTACTCAGCTTGCCAAGCAGAACGCCAATTAGCGCTGCTACCACAACAGCAGTTATGCCGATGGTAGAATATTGGCGTCTGATGAAGGCCCAGGCACCCTCCGTAATCATGGCATTGACATCCTTCATCGCTGCTGTTCCCGAATCAGCGCGCAGGATATACCTTATTAAGAGTAAGGCAAAAATAATGCCTATACCCCCACCTATCACCACCAGCCAGAAAATTCCCGGAATTTGTGACATCATAACCTCCGTTCTACATAAGCATAAAAATAAGGGCACTCACTCTAAATGTAAGTGCCCATACTTACGTCTCTCGCTGGTTAAAATAACCCATGTCAAAGATGCCAGTTTAATATAAAAGCGTCTTTTCTGTCAACGCAATGTACTGAGAAATTGTTTATTAACTCCCAAATTTTCCCCGGCAGTATTCAGGCTCAGAGAGGACTTCACCCTTCACCAGGTTGAGATTGCCCGAAAAATGCAATAACATTCGTAACAAGCTACAATATGAGAAACGAAGGAGATACAATGGAGGTCTCTTCAAAGTTCGTCGGGGCTAGATTAAAAGACTATAAAACTGAGATAACCTGGCGTGACACCATGAATTATGCCGCCGCTATCGGTGATAATAATCCCTGTTATCTGGATGATGAGCGCACAGAGGGGGTCATTGCGCCTCCAATGTTTAGTGTGGCGGTGACATGGCCAATATCTGAGAGATTCTGGGATTACATCGAAGTCCAGAATTTTCCCAAAGAGATTATATTCGCCCTGGTACATTATACGGAGCACCTGAAATTTTATCGCCCGATAGCACCAGGAGATGAGCTAAGCATAAAGGGCAAGATTGCCGCCATCCTGCCTCATAAGGCGGGTACTCACATTGTTACCCGCTTTGATGCCTTCGATAAGGAAGGCAAACCTGTTTTCATAGAGCATATTGGAGGTATGCTGCGAGGAGTCGAGTGTACCGACGAGGGCAGAGGCGAAGAAGCTCTTCCAGGAGTTCCCAGACATACCGGAGATAATGTCCCCATCTGGGAATCGGTTATCCCGATAGAACCCCTTGCCTCATTTATATATGATGGCTGTACCAGGATTATTTTCCCAATACACACCTCTGTTAAGTTTGCTCATCAAGTAGGGCTTCCCGGAAGAATTTTACAGGGCACAGCCACGCTTGCCTATGCTGCGCGTGAGCTTATCGACAGGGAAGCTGGTGGAAACCCGTTTACACTGAAATGCTTGTATTGCCGATTTAGCAGCATGGTCTTGCCCGGGACAGATATAAAGGTGCAACTTATCAAAAAGGACGACAATAGTGGCGGCACAGACCTGTTCTTTGTTGTTCTGAACGCTGAGGGGAAGAAGGCTATAAGCGATGGCTATGCAAGGCTGGAAAAATAAAAAAGGAGGATAGTATGAGCTGGAAAGACTTAACTCAAGCCTGGCATTTTGTGGAAAAATGGGCCGAAAAGAAACCAGAGGCTGAAGCTCTCGTGTTTGAGGATGAGCGGCTTTCCTGGAAAGATTTCAAGAAAAAGATGGACAGTGTAGCCAGGGCATACCTTGAAGTGGGAGTGCAAAAGGGAGACCGAGTTGCCCTGCTTTCCATGGCACGAAATGAATTCTTGACCACTTACATGGCAGCCGGCAAGGTTGGCGCCGTATGGCTGGGCCTATCACCCAAGTTTACACTGGATGAGCTTCGGTATCAGATTGGAGATAGCCAACCCACAATGCTCATCACACTTCGAGAATACCTCGGCAATGACCTTTCGGAAAACATAAAGGTCTTGATAAAAGAATTTTCCGGCCTGAAGAAGGTTCTTGTTATCGGTGAGGCATTTGAAGGCACTGAGAGCTTTGCAGGATTCACCGAAAAACCAAGAAAGGAGCTAAATGAAGCCCTTGAAAAACGGGTATCTGAGGTCAGTGATGACGATGAAGCCCTTTTATTGTACACCTCTGGTTCTACAGGCAAGCCTAAAGGGGTGGTTCATACCCACAAGAGCATTGTTGAGAACATAAAGGTTGAGGTGGAAAAGTTTTACTTTGCAGAGACAAGCAGGGCACTGCTGCATTTCCCCATAAATCATGTAGCTGCTGATACCGAGATAGGGGTTGCTGCGATAATGCAAGGTGGCTGTCTCGTTTTGATGGACAAATTCGACCCCGCGGCAACTTTGAAGGTAATAGAAAAGGAACGCATAACCGCACTCGGTCAGGTACCTGTTATGTTCCTGTTAGAATTCAGACAACCTGACTTTTTTAACACTGATTTCAGCAACATCGAAGGATTTGTATGGGCTGGAGCTGCGGCACCAAAAGTCATGATTGATGTGCTCAGTAGTATCTGCAAAAAGACCGGCGCGAAATTACTCACCGGGTATGGAAGTACTGAGGTAGCGGGATTTGTCACTTACACCGAGGCAGGAGATGATATGGAAACGGTGATGAAGAGCGCTGGAAAGATTGCTCCACCATTTGAGCTCAAGATTGTGGATGAGAATCGCAGGGAACTCCCGGATGGCGAGATAGGAGAGATCGCCGTGAGGGGCCCTTTCCTTATGAAAGGATACTTCAATAAACCAGAAGCCACAGCCGAGGTGATTGATAAACAAGGTTGGTACTATACCTCTGACCTCGCCCGTAAGGACAAGAGAGGATACATCTATATCACCGGGAGAGCGTCTGAGATGTTTAAAACGGGCGGAGAAAATGTCTATCCGCGTGAGATAGAAGATATACTTGAATCACATGATAGCATACTCTTTGCTGCTGTAATAGGGGTGCCTGATGAAATTTATCAGGAAGTGGGTTGGGCCTTTGTTATGCCGATGCCTGGCAAAACCACGACGGGAGAGGAATTGCGAGACCTTTGTAAATCTAAATTAGCCAACTTCAAGGTCCCCAAAAGATTCTTCATCCGTCAGATGTTGCCTCTTTTATCCACTGGCAAGGTGGATAAGATTGCTTTAAACAAAGAGATTTCAGAAATGCTGAAAAAAGACTAAGGGAGGCTTTACCCAACCATTAACCCGTTAAACGATAACCTTCCCGGGTAACTCTTTTATTATCTTCTCCGCCTCCTCCGCTATTCTCTCTATAAGTTCTTTCACACTCGGAATATCCTGTATCCTTCCTGCCACCTCCCCTCCATAAAAAAGTGCCTTCTCATCATCTTCTCCCGCCAGGGCCCTATGCCCTTCCATTTCCGTGGCAAGAAGAGCCTGGTCCAGGGTTATATCAGGTTGACCGACAAACAAATTGGGAACTTTCTCAACCGTAAGTCTGGCAAGTTGAACAGATGCCTCATTTCTCAGATACCTTAGAGGACCAACAAAACCTCTGGCTACTATTGTGCTCCTATCATCGGTTTTTAACAGCCGATTCTTCCATATGTCCCCAAAACAGGTATCGGCCTCTTTTGTGCCCACAAATCTAGTGCCCATCTGAATCCCTACGGCTCCTAAAGCAAGAGCTGCGGCGAGCGTTGCGCCATCACAAAATCCACCGGCACCGATTACCGGAACACCCACGGCATTGACCACTGAAGGAAGAATGGCCATGGTATGGACTGGCTCCCAGGATACGTGACCTCCCCCCTCATGCCCTGAAGCGATTACCGCATCTACCCCGGC
>MNYD01000116.1 GCA_001872925.1 Dehalococcoidia bacterium CG2_30_46_19
ATCTGCACTGGGCCCTTTCTATCTCTTTGAAGCCAAACTGGTCCGGGCAGCGATTGACGCTGGGGTTAATTATACCAGCATCTGTGACGATTGGCTCGCCGCAGATGAAGTAATCAATCAATTCTCTGAAAAGGCTCGTGAAAAAGGAATCACGGTTATCAGTGGCCTGGGCGCCAGCCCGGGACTCTCCAATGTTGGAGTCCACTATCTTGCCCAGCGGATGGACAAGGTTCATCGGGCGGACATTTATGTCTATATGCCGTTGAACTCTGGTGGAGGTGAGGCGGTGCTCGAACATACCTTATTCATTATGGGAGGGAAAATTCCAGTCTGGCGGGGTGGAAAACGGATGATGGTCCCCGCTTGCAGTGAGGAGCGGATGGTTGAATTCCCTAAGTTCGGGTCGATCAAGGTCTGGAATATGGGGCATGGTGAGCCAGTCACCGTCCCCCTCTTTATCCCCGGGATAGAGGAGGTCAATTTGTTTATGGGCTTTGGGCGTGGGTCCAACTGGTTAGTGTTACCCGCAAAGCTGGGTTTTTTCGGGGGTAAGCGGCGTCGGCAGATGGCATTCAGGCTGCTTAATAGCCTCAAACATCTGGGTAAGCCTCAAGAGCCAGAATGGGGGGCGATTCGGATTGATGTCTGGGGTGAACAAGGCGGCAAGGAAGCGCATGGGATAGGCTGCGGGATTGGGCAGATGCGGGAATCCACCGGGATTTCTCTAGCTGTCGGCACTTTGATGCTTGCCCGGAAAGAGATTCTCACCACAGAGGGAGGAGTCTATGGTCCCGAAGCTTGCCTGGAGCCAATCAAGTTCTTCACCTATATGAAAGAGCGTGGAATTACGTCATATTCTGACCTTGAGATGACTAAGCCCATTATTTAAATTGGCAAGTTTTGAAACTCTGGGAAGTAAAATAAAAATGATATCAGATGCGGTTAAAAAACAACTAAGACTTCCAAAGACAGGGCAAATTGGTTATGTGATAACCGATATAAATAAAACAATTGCCTACTATAAAGATACCTTTGGCATAAGCCCCTGGATGTTACTGGACGCGAGACCTGAACCTTGTATTGAGAAAGGAAAGGAGGTACACCCATTATTAAGAATAGCGCTGGCATATCAAGGTTCAATCCAGCTGGAGCTTATTCAGGTGGTAGAGGGTGAGAGTTTTCATCTCAATCATGTTAAGGAAGGCAGAGAAGAAGCGCATCATCTAGGTTTTATGGTGCAGGATATAAATAAGAGGCTGGATTTCTGTCGTGATATGGGTATCGGGATAGTGCAAAGAGGGACTATAAGGGCGAGTGGCATTGTAGTGGATTATGCCTATCTAGATACTGTTGACCAAGCAGGCATCATCATCGAACTTCTACAGTGGCGAGTGGGCCCGGTGCCGTTACCCATGAACAGGCTAGTATTCAGTTTCCTCTGCTGGGTGGGGTCCAGGACTTCGCTCAAGGGGCGAGTAATCAAGTAACGTGGATATATGGAGATTATTTAGCAACCCATCCCCCTGACCCCCTTCCCTTAACAAGGGAAGGGGGTCGTCTCCCCCGTGCAGGTAAGAGAGGGGTTTCACCCCTCTCTTAAATCTCTTTCCCCTCTCCTTTGAAGGAAAGGGGGATAAAGGGGTGAGGTTAGTAAACGATCTCTATATGAGAACTTTACTTGAAGGGATAGGTTTCTTGGCTAAATAAGGATTATTTAGGAAAACAAGAAGGTGTTTAAAAATGTAGTGCGAGGCTTTAGCCTCGTGCTGCACGACCCTGAAGGGTCGCACTACAAAATTTGGAGGTGAAGAATTTCTGGAATAGCCAAGACAAATCTGAATCCAAAGCTAGAGCAAAATTAAACAGCCTAAGTGAATAAGGGAGGTGAGTTATGAGTAAAATTTCCGGTGGTCATCTGGTTGCAAAGTATTTAAGTGAGGTCGAAGGTGTATCTACAGTTTTTTCCATTCCCGGGGGTCATATCGATAGGATATATGATGGATTTCTGGAATATGGGACAAAGCTCATCGTGGTAAGGCATGAGCAGGCTGCAGCGATGATGGCTCATGCCTGGTCCATATTCGCCGGGGAGCCAGGCGTATGTCTGGTAACAGCAGGGCCCGGGTTTACAAATGCGCTGACCGGTGTGGCGAATGCCTATCTTGATAATGCTCCGATAGTTGTGCTAAGTGGCACTGCTCCTGTGAAGGACTGGGGAAAGGGAGCCCTTCAGGAAATGAATCAATTGGACATGATTAAGCCTGTGGTGAAGTGGTGGGGAACCTGCTATGACGTAAAGCGGATACCGGAGTATCTTTCAAAAGCATTCCGGCATGCAGTATCAGGCCGTCCTGGCCCGGTATTTCTGGAATTACCGCCAGATATTCTTAACATAAGCGTTGATGAGCAAGAGATAGTCTATCCTAAAAAGGGCAGCACGGTATATAAAACCGTGGCAGATATTGATTCAATCGAGGAGGCTGCTGAACTAATTAATACCGCGGAGAGGCCGCTGATAATCGGCGGAAATGGGATTGGGTTCAGCAACTGCGATAAAGAGCCTTCAGACTTTGTGGATAAAACAGGTATTCCCACTATTCTGCTTAACAACGGCAGAGGGGCTATCCCTGATGACCATCCATTGTCATTGTGGGATGGGGGGCAGGCAGCCATAATGACCGCTGCCTCTCAGGCGGATGTTATCATCGCTTTGGGGATTCGGTTTACCTGGCTTCTCATGTTCGGACAGCTTTTTCCACAGGCGAAGCTCATACGGGTTGATATTGACCCCACAGAGATAGATAGAAATAGAGCTTCGAATATTGGTCTTATTGGTGACATCGGGCTTATATTGAACCAGCTAAATGCCGAGGTGGATAAAAAAGAGCATAGCAGCTGGGTAAAGGGACTCAGGGATGCATATCTTCCATTGATTGCGGGTGAGGTCAAGGCAAGGGAGACTCCTTCGGAGTCGATACATCCTGCCAGGCTGGTAGAGCAGGTGAGAAGGGCTACAAAAGATGATGCTATCTATATAATCGATGGTGGAGATACAAGTTATTTTGGGATGATGGGACTAAGAGCCAAAGAGAAAACCTCGGTAATAGCAACGGCTAGCGGCCTTATGGGGTGCCTTGGGACCGGGGTTCCTTTTGGCATAGCTGCTAAGTTAGCTAGACCGGAAAAGACAGTGGTAGTAATAAGTGGAGATGGCTCATTTGGTTTTAATGCCATGGAATTTGATACCGCAGTTCGTTATAATATCCCCTTTGTTTGTGTGATATTCAATGACCAGGCATGGGGGATGATCAAGCATGGCCAGGAAATGGCCTATGGAAATGAAAGAGTGGTGGGTTCAGAATTGGGTGTTGTGCACTATGAGAAGGTGGCTGAGGCATTAGGGGGATATGGTGAGTTTGTTGCCAAGGATGAAGGGGTCATACCAGCGCTTGAAAGGGCGATTGCCTCTGGCAAGCCAGCCTGCGTTAATGTGCTTACTGACCCCACGGTGACAAGCCCGGCGACCCTGTTACTTGTTGGCTTTCTGAAGATGGAATGATAAGGAGGGATAAAATGAAAGCGCTGCAGTTCTTTGTTTCAGTTCCAAGATTTGTTGCCTTGAAATCTCTGGGGGCTATAAACGAGAGGGTGTATTACGATGGTCCCCTGGCAACAGTAAAGCTCGTTGATGTCCCTGAGCCGAAGTTGCCTTCCCCGGATTGGGTCAAAATCAAGACCTTTCTTTGTGGTTTTTGTGGAAGTGACCTTAACTTAATCTTGTTAAAGGAATCACCAACATCTACTCCGTTTACCTCGTTTCCGTGCATACTGGGTCATGAGCTTTGCGGGGAGATTGTTGAGATTGGCAAGGATGTAAAGGGATTGAGTACTGGTGATATTGTCACTATTGCTCCTCATCTGGGTTGCGTTACCAGAGGGATAAGCCCTGAATGCCGAAGTTGTAAGATGGGAAGGCCGGGAAATTGCGAGAACTTTGCCCAGGGAAGCTTTTCACCGGGCATGTTTACCGGTATATGTCATGATATCAATGGTGGTTTTGCCCCATATCTTGTAGCACACACGTCCCAGGTTTTTAAGTTACCCCAGGGGGTATCACATGAATCGGGCGCGATAATAGAGCCTTTTGCGGTAGCATTGCAAGCAGTGCTTGATAACAAACCGGATAAAAACGATAAGGTCTTGATAGTCGGGGGAGGTGTTATCGGCTCCCTTATTGTTCAGTCAATAAGGGCGTTGGGTATAGATTGCAATATCACTGTTAGTGAACCTTCGAGTTTTCATGCCGAATTTGCCGCAAAGGTAGGGGCAGATAATGTTATCACTGGAGGAGATATTTTTACGCATACCCAAAGGATAACCGGGGCGCGCTCTTACCAGCCAATGATGGGGAAAGAGATATTAATGGGTGGGTTCACCAAGATTTTTGATACTGTAGCTAATTCGGAAACATTGAATAATGGCATGAGGGTAATGGCAACGGGCGGTGTTTTAAGTATTGTAGGTATTAGCAGTGGGGTAAAGCTGGATCCAACGGCTTTATGGCTCAAATTACAGACTGTGAAGGGAGTCTTTTGTTATGGCTATAACACTGTTGATGGAAAAAGGAGGCACGCCTTTGAAATAGCTATTGAGCTTGTTGAGAAAAAGAAGGTTAAACTTGATGAGATGGTAACCCATGAATTCCCGCTGGAGAGATACAAGGATATGATTGAAGTAAACGTGCATAAAGGAAAGAATAGGACAATAAAGGCGATGGTCTCCTTTGATTAAGAAGCGTAGCGGAGATAGAGGGAAGAATCACGCAGAAAAATAAGGCCGCCTTATAGTTTCAGTACTGTTTTTCCCTCGTTGTTTTCAATATTTGTTCAGCTTCGGCGACTACTCGCTCAATGAGTTCCTGGCAACCAGGCATATCATCAATGCCACCGCAACACTGTCCAGCATACAGAATTCCCTGTTCCACATCACCATCGTTTATTGCCTTCAGAGCTTTTATACTGCCAACTGCTTCCCGAGCTAGCATCCGAAAAGTTGATGACTCTTCCCCGGCCTTCATCATCTGGAAGGCGAGACGAATGAATTGCCCGTATGAAAGTTTCATGATTTGTTTTACCTTCAAGGCACTGCTCATCGCTGTTACCAGAGGAAAACCTCCTTTCAACATTGCCAGAGCTCCTTTGGTTTTTAGCACTCTGCCAGGCATTCCGTCAAAAACATCGCTGTACAGTGTATCCTGCTCGGTGGCCTTCAGACAAAGCTGCTTGAAATTCTCATGTACCGCACTTTCTTTGGTAAGCATAAACCTGCTGCCCATGGATATACCATCAGCTCCTAACACCAGAGCTGCTGCAAGCCCCCTGCCATTATAAAAGCCGCCAGCGGCTATGAGAGGGATTTTTACCCGACTGGCAACAATGGGTATCAATACCAGTGAAGTAGCATCGGCTCCATGAGCCGCTGCCTCATGGCCAGTGACTATGAGCGCATCACACCCCAGTTGCTCTGCTCGGGCTGCATGCCTCTATAGTGCTATCGTCCCTACAACCTTTCCGCCATACTTATGGACTTGCTCAACGAACCAGGGCTTTCCTAAGGAATAGTTTATGATAGGAACCTTTTCCTCTATGGCTACATCTATATTCTCCCTAGCGCCAGGACCTATCAGGATTTGGTTTATCCCAAAGGGCTTATCAGTGAGCTTCCTGATCTCTGTAATATTTTGCCGTGTTTCCTCGGGGGTGCAGCGTGCGGTGGCAAAAATGCCCAATCCACCAGCATTGCAAACAGTGGACACTAGCTTAGGGTCGGTAATCCAATTCATTCCTGCTAGCATGATAGGATGTTTTATTCCAAATAGCTCGGTCATCCTTGTGTTAAACACTTTTCCCTCCGTGACGTTTATTTTTGCTAGTGATTTGACTCGTGGTTGTTAGCTTCATTCTTATTTTGGAATAGCCAAATTCCCAAAGCTAATTTTAAAACACTATCTTAACACCGTAAACCAGTCCACGCAATGCCATGGCATGGGGTAGTTTAGCAACCCATTTTGTCATTCTGAGCCCTACGGGCGAAGAATCTCTTTTAGACTCTTCGCGGAGCTTGTCCTGAGCGAGATTCTTCGGTCGCGGAGTTTACACTGAGCGAAGCTGAAGTGCTCCCTCAGAATGACAGTAAGCGAAGGGGCTCGCAATGACACCCTGCGGGGAAATCCTAAACTCAAAGCACTAAATCCTAAACAAATCCCAGTATCTAAATTCAAAGTTCAAAACCGTCTTGGCCATTTGGATTTTGGTCATTTGATATTGTTTAGCATTTCGGATTTAGTATTTGGAATTTTGCCTTTTGCTCTGTCATTTTGCCCTTTGATTTTTGACATTGTAGTTGCCCAATTTATTGGGCAATTGTGCCTGATGAATCAGGCAACCACAAAACCCAGAGGCGAGGCTGCGCAATCCCACGCCCCACCGAGATTGCCACGCCTTCGGCTCGCAATGACAATAAAAGGGGGGCAATGGCACCACCTCTTTGTCGTTGCGAGGCACACCAGTGCCGAAGCAATCTCTGAGTTGAAATCCCAATGTAGGAACTATCAGCCTTCAGCTTCATTTTGCATTTTGATTTTCTTTGAGGTGTCACCTATCTACCTGAACTAGAACAAGTGGGCAGTACTGGACTTGAACCAGTGACCTCCTGTGTGTAAAACAGGCGCTCTAACCACTGAGCTAACCGCCCGGAATAGCGCGCCTGGCGGGATTTGAACCCGCGACTTCAGCCTCCGCAGGGCTGCGCTCTATCCAACTGAGCCACAGGCGCATCGATATTTATTTATGCCGAAGGAGGGACTTGAACCCTCATGCCCTTAAGGGTACTACGCCCTGAACGTAGCGCGTCTGCCATTCCGCCACTTCGGCTCTATGGTGGGCAGTACTGGACTTGAACCAGTGACCTCTTGCGTGTGAAGCAAGCGCTCTAACCACTGAGCTAACCGCCCCAAACTATACCTATTTTAACCAGAAAATCCCTGTTTGTAAAACCAGAGATACGAGGTTGGTTATTTGTCATTGCGAGGAGCGCTAGCGGTTGCGAGGCATAGCCGAAGCAAACTGGAGCATGAGATTCCTCGTTTCACTCGGAACAAGCTCCGCAATCTCAGAGGTGGGCATGAGATTGCCACGCTTCGCTCGCAATGACAGAGGGGAGTTGCTAAACAATCTCAAACCAGTGATGCTTCTATTCTGACTTTAGCGGGCTATAATTGCCACCAGACATCCTGAAAATTGCTAAAGCAATGTAAGTAAAGCAGGTTTGACCTATGGCACAGGACTCTCAACAAACTCAATAAACCCAACGAACTCAACAAACCCAAGCAACTCCGTGAGTCTCCACCAATCTCCATCAGTTTCTAGGCATTCGACTATTGACTGCCAACTATCAACTAGCAACTCGTTACGCATCACGAATTACTCATCATGCGGTTTAAATAAGTCCCTCTCCCCAAACATAAAAATCTATGCTATGCTTCTAGCAGGAGGTTGCATTAATACAGGCGTCTATGCCGACATCGGTTCTTCTTTTTCAGCAATGAGGGAAATGAGCCGCCTCACATTCATATCGAGACGGCTGAGAATTATGCTAAGTTCTGGCTGGAACCGATTGCTCTGGCGAGGGCTATAGGCTATAATGCAAAGGATTTACAGCGGCTCAGGAAATTATAGTTAGGCACAAAACTATTTATAATCTCACTTGCTTTCCTGGAATGTCAAATCCCCCCTTACGGGGGCGTTGAACTCCCTTT
>MNYD01000015.1 GCA_001872925.1 Dehalococcoidia bacterium CG2_30_46_19
AAGATGCCAATAGCTGCCCAGGTAAGCGTGGTGCCGCCTAAAGCCCCCGCGATAGCTAGGGCGTTGAGCTCGGCAATATCAAAGGTTCCGGTATTGAAGTATAGGAAAAGGATGGCAGCTAGAAAGCCAAAGTCACCAGCTCGGGTAACCACAAATGCCTTCGTCGCCGCATCACGTGCTGCCGGTCGATGGAACCAGAAACCAATAAGCAGATAGGAGCACAAGCCAACCAGCTCCCAGAATACAAACAGGAAAAGTAGATTATCAGCCAGAACTACCCCCAGCATTGACCCAGTAAACAATGACATAAAGGCAAAGTAGCGGTGGTACCCCGGGTCTCCATGCATATAACCCTGTGAATAGATCTGCACCATCAAGCTGACTACGGTAACCACAATAAGCATCACCGCGGTTAGGGAATCCAGCATCAATCCGAGATGAATGGTAACCCCACCCTCAATAATTACCCAGCTTATGTCAGGCATTGGTACTACATGACCGGGGGCGGCCAGCACTTCCAGTAATGCCCAGATTGATAGGACAAGAGAACCAGAGATAGCAGCAATAGTTATATAGCCGCTGAGCCTGGGTTTATGGTTCAGAAAGGGTCTAACGAACAAAGAAATTGCTAAGAATGAAAAAAACGGTAGTAGAAAAATAAGCCAAATTAACTGATATGGCATTATAGCTTCCTTAGCACCACTTCAATAACATACTTCTTATTATCTTGAGGCACAGCAGGCATTAGGCTTTGTGCTTTTTTAGCCTCCACCCACAAGCTTGGGGCTCCCACTTACCCCTGTATTTCCCTCTTCAATCTAACCCTCAACAAGCAACCTGAACTACCATTTCATCAAGTCAACTTTAGTGACATCTATAGTTTCACGGCTGCGATAGATAGCTATTATTATGGCTAAGCCAACGGCTGCTTCAGCAGCCGCCACCACCATAACGAAAATGGCAAAAACCTGCCCTGTTAGCAGCAACGGCACAATGTAACGAGAGAAGGCCACCATAGCGATATTGACCGCATTGAGCATAATTTCAATAGACATTAGGATAACTATGGCATTACGCTTGGCTAAAGCCCCGTATAGTCCAATAGAGAACAGAATCGCTGATAATGCAAGGTAATGCTCTAAACCTATAGACATTCGTTTACTTCTCTCTAACCAAAATGATTGCTCCTAAGATGGCGGCTAGCAGAAGGACAGGAGTAATCTCCAACGGCAAAACAAAACCGCCCTCACCAAAGAGCTTGCCAGCTAGGGCAGAGGTGGTGGGCTCCTGAGGAGCTATACCAGCTATCTGCCACGGGGTATTACATACGGCAAAACCCACCGCACCCAGAAACAAAATAGCCACAAAAAAAGCGGGGATCCGAAACTTATTAGAAAGGCTACCCCGCTGAACGTCTCTGGTCAACATAATAGCCAAAATAATTAGTACCGATATGGCGCCAACATATATCAGAACCTGCACTGCCGCTAGAAAGTCAGCGCTGAGGCTAACATAAATTCCGGCTACAGCCAGGAAGCACAAGACCAAACTAAGAGCTGCCCGGAAAACATTGCGCAGCAAAACAACCGTCAAAGCACTAGCCACACCTATTACAGCTAAAGTCCAAAAGGCAATATCTAATCCAGCCACTTTTTCACCCTATCAAGGTATTGCTTTCGGTTAAGAAGCATAGTTTGCTCAGGTAAGGTTGCCTCAACTTTGGGTCGAGCATAACCACTGGGTTGCTTCCTGTCTGACAACAGCAAATCCTCCTTACCAAGCACCAGTTCCTGCCGCCGATACGTAGCCTTCTCATAACCACAACCTATAAACAGACATTCTTTGGGACAAGCCTCAACACATAAACCACAAAATATACAGCGACCAGTATCCAACTGAAACTTGTCTACTATTCGCTTATCATCGGCACCCTTAGAGGTTACCATCTCAATGCAGCCGTGCGGGCAAGCCCTAGCACAAGCGGTACAGGCAACGCAAAGTTCCTTATCCCAGATGAGCTCATTACCCCGAGCTCGGCGAGATACGGTCAGCCTCTCCTCAGGGTATTGCGTGGTAATCGGCTTGCGAAACAAATGCTTAAAGGTTAACGCCATACCTTTAGCGATGCCAATGCCGTACCTCTCAAACCTCAACTCTACCACCTCCTAACTTAAAAAATTTAGACCACAATAAAACCAATATTGCCATTATAGCCAAATTCAAAAACACTATTAGCCAGGGCAAAGGCTGAGGCAAGACAATTACTTCAATGCCAGTGATGAACAGATTGATCAGCGCCAGAGGCAGAAGACACTTCCAGGCAAATGCCATCAGTTGGTCTACCCTGATGCGCGGTATGGTACCCCGTACCCAGACAATAGCGAAGAATATCAGCACCACCTTAATCAGAAACCACAAGAAGGGAGGCAGTAGAGGTCCCTTCCAGCCACTGAGGAAAAGGGTGGTAATTATAGCGGAAATAGCCAAGGCTTCCACATATTCCGCCAGATAGAACATGGCAAACTTCATCCCGGAATATTCAATGTGATAACCATCCACAATCTCAGATTCTGCTTCCATAAGGTCAAACGGGGTGCGATTCATCTCAGCGCAGGCACTAATGAAGTAAATAAGGAAACCCAACGGCTGAAGCAAGATAAAGGGGATATTCTGAGAAGTTACAATTTCATTCATGGATAAAGAGCCAGCTATCAACGCAACACCAATGATAGAGAACCCCAAGGGAATCTCATAGCTCACTATCTGGGCTACGGTGCGCATAGCTCCAATAAGGGAGAACTTATTGTTACAGCTCCATGCTGCCATGAACACCCCAACCACACTAACTGAGCTAACAGCGACTATGTAGAGAATACCTATATTGAGATCAGCTAAGAGCGCCCCATTCTCGAATGGTATCACAGCAAAAATCATTAACGCCGGGGCAAAGGCAACCACGGGTGCCCACCAATGAACCAACTTGTCTCCCTTAGCTGGAACAATATCCTCTTTGAGCAATATCTTAATAGCGTCGGCTACTGGCTGAAGAATACCAAAAGGACCAACCCGGTTGGGACCAAGACGCACCTGAAGGCGTCCTAGCCCTCGCCGTTCAAAGTAAATAAATGCCATGACCATAGCTAAAACAAAGACTATAATAATAATTACGAAAAGTCCCCAGTGAAGCCAGTAATTCCCAGGCCAATCAGGGGGTAAGGCTCCTAAGCCATAACTAAATAGACCATGGTCAGGATTAAATCCAACCACTATCTATCAACCTCACCTAAGCAAATATCAATACTGCCAAAGATGATTACAGCATCGGCTACCTTCCAGCCAATCATCATATCGCGGAGAGCAGTTAGATTGATTAGAGTTGGTGCCCTGACATGGAAGCGGTAAGGGGTAACCGAGTTATCTGATACCAGATAAAAGCCAAGCTCACCCTTGGGACCTTCAATATGCCCGTAAGCTTCGCCGGCCGGTGGCCGCAGCCGAAGCGGCACGCGGGTCAATACCTCGCCTTGAGGTAGTTGCTCCGCGGCTTGCTTAATAATGCGCACGCTCTGACGCATCTCTTGAATTCTTAGCCGGTAACGGTCATAACAGTCACCAGTGCTACCCGTTGGAATATCAAATTCAAAGCGGTCATAAACGGAGTAAGGGTCTGCCTTACGAATATCCCACTTCACACCACTGGCACGAAGCACAGGTCCACTGGCTGAAGTATTGATGGCTAGTTCTTTAGGCAAAATACCAACACCCTTGGCCCGAGCCAACAATATTTCATTCTCCGCCAGAAGCTGGTCATATTCATCAATAAAACCGGGCATCTCCCTAACGAATTTATCCAAGGCGGGCAAAAACTCTTCGGGAATATCATAGCTTACCCCACCGATGCGAATATAGTTATAGGTAAGTCGTTGACCACAGACCATCTCAAACAGATCGAGGATTTTCTCTCTTTCCCGAAACATATACAGAAAAGGAGTCATAAAGGCGCCACAATCATTCAAAAAAGAGCCGACCCCCACTAAATGGCTGGCAATGCGTTGCAGCTCAGACATGATAACCCTCAAGTACTCAGCTCGTTCAGGAACGGCTATCCCGGCTAGCTTTTCTACCGCCATAGCGTAAGCTAGGTTATTAGTCATCGAAGCTAAATAATCCAGCCTATCAGTAAAGGGGATGTTCTGGGTATAGGTGCGCCCCTCAGCCAGCTTCTCAATCCCTCGGTGCAGATAGCCAAGAACTGGCTCCATATCAACAATAACCTCTCCGTCAAGGGTCACCCTCATCCGAAACACCCCGTGGGTACTGGGGTGTTGTGGACCCACATTGATAACGAATGGCTCAGTTCTAATCGCCACTATTCATAATCCTTACGCAATGGATGCCCGGGAAAGCCCTCCCAGAGGAAGATATGCTTCAAATTTGGGTGCCCATCAAATCTAATCCCCATAAGGTCATAAATCTCCCGTTCTTGAAAATCAGCCCCCCGCCACAAGCTAACCACCGAGGGCAAGGTAGGGTTCTCCCTACCATGGCATCGGGTCTTCACCACCAAGCTGTGGTTATGCTTTATCGAGGTTAGCTGATAAAGCACCTCAAAGTAATCGTTATAATCAACGGAGGTAATAGCACTGAGATAATCGAACTCGAGACCTGATGCAGTCTTTAAGAAAGTAGCTATCTTTACAAGTGATTCGCTCCTAACCAGGACACTATTTAATCCAGTTTCTACCACACTTCCCGGGAATTGCTCTTCAAGCCTACCACCTATTTCATCACCAGAAAGGGCTACCGTCATTATGTACTCTCAGTAATAAAGCTATTCTTAGCTATCTTATTATGCAGCATCCTTATGCCATAAAGCAGGGCTTCAGGGCGAGGTGGACAGCCGGGTACATAGACATCGACTGGGACAATACAGCTAACCCCCGGCACTACGCTGTAAGACCCGGTAAAGATACCCCCACTGATAGCACAGGCACCCATAGCCAAGACCCATTTCGGCTCAGGCATCTGGTCATAGATACGCTTTAGCTGGGGCGCCATCTTCCAGGTTACCGTTCCAGCTACAATCATCAGGTCAGCCTGGCGTGGTGAGGCGCGGAAGATTTCCATCCCAAAACGAGCGATGTCAAAGCGAGAGGCAGCGGTAGCAATCATCTCAAAAGCACAGCAAGCCAGACCAAAATTCACCGGCCATAGCGAGGAGCGTCTTGCCCAGTTAACCACCACATCCACCGAGGTCACTAATATATTCTTGCGCAGTTCTTCACTCAGCCACTTGTCCGAATCAGGAATAGGCTGCTGGCTCTGTGCCTTTAATGACTCTATAGCCTCACCCTCAGCACTATCAAGCTCCGTATCAGAATAAACATATTGTTTGGCAATATCATCTACTTCCATTCCAGAACCTTTTTCCTCCAGGCATAGATATAGCCGACAGCAATAATGAAAATAAAAATAAACATCTCAATGAAAGCGGGATTGGCTAGCTGTCTGAGGGTAACCGACCACGGGTAGAGAAAGATAACCACGACATCAAAGAGAACAAATAACAGGGCATAAAAATAGTAGCGAAAATTAAACTGAACCCAGGTCTTACCTACCGTCTCCATGCCACATTCATAGGTAGAGTTCTTGATAGGATTAGGCTTATGAGGAATAATGTGGATAAATCTGAGAAAAAGAGGGAGGAGAAGGGTGCTAACAGCAAAAAGAACAGCAACTACCAAGAATAACCCTATGTAACCATAGTTTGCTAGCAAACGTTACCCTCCCTCAGCGTAATAGTTTAGTTTTCCCAAAATTCCTAACCTATACTATATCCCCCCCCCGGCACTGTCAAGGGTTTTTTCAGGTCTTTGTTGATGTTATACGATCTTGTCACCCTTAATTGTTAAGGGAAAATGTCACCCATGAAAGAGAGGGTGACATTGAACAGGAAAGAACAGAGGAGGTTGGTGGTGTTAAATCAAGTGGAGATAGGCAAGATGATTGGGAAGGAAGCGGCTGAGGTATTGGACCTTTCCCTGCGTCATGTAAGAAGAATTTTGGCAGCGTATAGGAAGGAGGGCGCCGCAGCATTAGCACATGGCAATCGGGGAAGAAAGCCTCACCATGCCCTCGACGAAAGTTTAAGGAGGCAGGTATTAGAGCTGGCAAGGTCAACTTATGCCGGTTGCAATAACCAGCACTTCACCGAACTCCTTGCCGAGCGGGAAGGAATTAATCTTTCCCGCTCCACAGTGCGTCGTATCCTCCTTGGCGCCGGGGTAAGAAGCCCGAGGAAGAGACGACCACCAAAGCATCGCTCCCGAAGGGAACGCTACCCTAAGGAGGGGATGCTGCTACAAATTGATGGCAGTCGTGATGATTGGCTAGAGGGTAGAGGGCCTTATCTAACCCTTACAGGAGCAGTAGACGATGCTACAGGCAAAGTCCCTTATGCTTTGTTCAGAGACCAGGAAGATGCTCAGGGATATGCTCTCCTGCTACACCACATTGTGGAAAGTCATGGTATACCTGAAGCCCTATATCATGATGCCCATGGCATATTTGAGCGTTCTAAAAGAGAGCCAGAGTCACTGGAAGAGCAACTCTCAGGAAGAAGAGAGCCAACCCAGTTTAGCAGAATGATGGAGGAACTGGGTATTATTTCCATTACCTCACGTTCCCCGCAGGCTAAAGGAAGGATTGAGAGGCTATGGGGAACCTTCCAGGACAGGCTGGTTAGCGAACTTCGCATAGCAAGGACAAGCACGGTCGAGGAAACTAACTCGGTGCTCTGGGATTTTCTCCCCCGATTTAGCCGGAGGTTTGCCGTTCCGGCTAAAGAACCGGGCTCAGCTTACCACAAGCCTCCTGAAGGGTTTAATCCTGATGAAGTATTCTGCTTTAACTATCAGCGAACGGTAGGTCCCGATAATGTGGTGCGTTTTGGAGAACAATACAGAATCAAAACCACAGGAGCTCACTGCTCCTGTGGTAGGTAAGACCTTAGAGCCAAAGACCCGTCATCCCTATAAACCTGCCCCGAACTATCCTTGGCTAAGGTCCTTCAAAATGTATGTCGATAAGAGGGGGTGACAAATTCACAGAACAATTATGGTGACATTTTCACTGGACAGCAACAGTGAGTGTACTGGGAGTGTTTACTAACCTCACCCCCTTCATCCCCCTCTCCTTCAAAGGAGAGGGGGGAAGAGATTTATAAGAGAGGGGTTTCACCCCTCTCTTATCTACACTCCCCCTTCCCTTGCTAAGGGAAGGGGGTCAGGGGGATAGGTTGCTAAACAATCTTTGTACTGGTTCATATGATTGGTGACACTAACTCGTCTCTTGTCATTGCGAGGCACGCCTCCATGTCATTGCGAGGAGTGTTAACGACGAAGCAATCTCAAAACGAGATTCCTCGCTTTCGCTCGGAACAAAAATTGCCACGCTTCGCTCGCAATGACAAGGAAGTATTTCTCAGTGTTATAAACATATAATGTGTCACCCATCTATCTGAACTACATCAGTCCTTGTGCCATGATGAGCTATTAAGTTACGCTAAATTCAGATAGCTCTGCTATTTAACTATTTTAATCCGGGGCAATAACTAACTTCGTAAGGAGAGACATATATCCGAGGAATTAATATCTCAAATTTTTATGCTTTACTTTTTCCTTTGGTTTTGAAATTTAAAGCATCCTTAGCTTCAACCACCATCGGGAGCATTCGGTGAGGGCTGTTTTGGACGATAAGGGTTAACATGAACTATGACATCCTGCACATGCTCAACCTCGCCCAAGAGCCTGCTTTTTACCTC
>MNYD01000019.1 GCA_001872925.1 Dehalococcoidia bacterium CG2_30_46_19
CTTACTATTATCAATGTTCAAGTTAAAAGCATATTTATTTCAAGATAGTGAAAGGAAGCTCCAAGTAAATAAATATTTGGTAGTATGTCAAAAAACTGACATCCTCCTTGACTCATAATACACTCACATCTTCAGAGCTTGTCAACATGAAAAGGTTTCAAAATTCAAGCCTCGTTCCGTTAAGCCTCACCTCCTCTAGAAGCCTGGCAACTCTCTCCACACCTTTATCTGTCCACCTGGCGCCAATTTCGGTGCGCCCGTTTATCTCCCTGAAGGGCAAGTTCTAACGTGCCAGTAGCCACCATTACAATCTCTGGAGCCATTCCTTGCTCCTTTAGCCTGGTCACGGTGAAGAGCTCATCTCTGGCATTCCTCAGATAGGTGGCAGTGGAGTTAAGTCCTTTCGAGCCAAGGTCAGCAATCGGACGATTGATGCCTGCTATCCTATTAGCTGATGGCTTCCAGAGCTCGCCTACTAGTCTGCCTTCCCAGTATGCTCGTTCCCCTTTAGCTCCATCCCTATAGTGGGTCCAGTAGAGACCCCTCGGGGCATGGAAGAGACAGCGTTGCAAGGGCAGACGGGGCTGGGTGTGGCACAGAACACCTTTAAGTTCAGGATCTCCATCGGTAACGCTCAAATCGGCATCTACACTCTTTAGTTCATACCCTCGCCATTTGCCCACGCTAAATGTGCCCAGCTCTTTCTTGAGCACTGCTCGCTTGCCTCTGACCTCTCTCCCGGTCACTTTAATGGCCAGGTTTAAGGGTAAGCCCCTTTTGGTTTCGCTTGTCTTCACTCCAGTGGAGTCGCCAAATAGAATACCACCTGAGTTTGAGTTAGCCTTTTTCTCCCTCCGCTCATACCTGTAGTATGCCTTCTTTAGTTGACGCCAGAGCGTTATAGCTGCTGCCTTAATGCCAGCTTCTCTACCAGCTCTCCTTGAGGTTTCATGGTAAGATACAGTCAGTGCTGAAAGCACTAAGCTCTCCACCAGGTCTCTGGAATACTGTTTTCCCTTCTCTGAGAAGAAGCCCACAAAGGGAGAAAAAAGTGCAACCACAGCTCTTACAGGTGACCTAGAGCACAGCGCTTTCTACCTTGCCATAGCGGGTGCTAAAGAGCCTTTCTCTCTTCCCCCCTCCTCTCAAAACCGGGGCTGCTACTACATTGGGGGCATAACACAATGCCTCTGGCATCTCTTTCCCTCTGCCATGGCTTCCCAAACCAGGCATAGAATTGCTCTTCCTGAAACTCCAGGACCTTCTCACCCACCAGTTTTAGTACCTCTACTTTTACTTCTTCCATAACTTCTCTATACGAAGGGACATTAACTATTACTCTTGTCTCCGGGGTAGCCATAAACACCTCCTCTTTCTTCTATTATAAAATCTTCCGCCCCAGAGAAATGTCACCCCGATGTTACACTACCCACACCCTACGTGTCAAATCATTTAAGTCCCAGCAGGATTGTGATACCATTATCTTTGCCCTTGGCCATGGTGGTAGAACCTTCTCCCAATTAATTTTCTGCTCTGGAGTTCTTACCACCATAAAATTTTTTTTGACAATTTTTCCACACAATCTAAAATAGAGCCTTGAAGGGGAAGTATGAAAAGGGTATTAACCACATGTGAATTTTGTGGCTGTGGCTGTAACTTCTATTTAGGGGTAGAAGATGGCAAAGTGGTAGCTATCTACCCCAGCGTTTCCCACCCCATAAGCCAAGGAAGATTATGCATCAAAGGGTGGCAGGGGCATGAATATATCCACAGTCCGGAAAGGTTGACGACGCCTTTAATCAAGAAGGGGAATAGGTTCAGGGAAGCCTCGTGGGATGAAGCTTATGAGCTGATTGTCGATAAGTTCAATCAAATTAGAACAAGATATGGGAATGACAGCATAGCTGTTTTTTCCTCTGCCAAATGCACTAATGAAGAAAATTACCTGATGCAGAAGTTTGCCAGAGCGTGTCTAGGGACAAATAATGTTGACCACTGTGCCCGCCTGTGTCATGCCTCTACGGTAGTTGGCCTTGCGACCACATTCGGCAGCGGAGCAATGACCAATTCTATTAACGAGATTGCAGGTGCGGAGGTAATTTTTATCATCGGGTCCAACACTACGGAGCAGCATCCCTTAATTGGGGACCGAGTGCTGCGGGCGATAGAAAAAGGAGCGAAGGTAATCGTTGCTGACCCTCGAGAGACTCAACTGGCGAAGCTTTGTTCTCTTTACCTGATGCACAAGCCCGGCAGTGATGTAGCTCTCCTTAATGGCATGATGAATGCCATTATCGCTGAGGGGTTGGAGGACAAGGAATTCATAGCAGAAAGAACCGAAGGTTTTGAGTCACTAAAAGAGACCGTGGCTGACTACACTCCAGAGAAAAGCTCTGCGATAACCAGTGTCCCTGAGGAGAAGATTGTCGAGGCAGCGCGGATATATTCTCGGAGCAAGAAAAGCATTATTATTTATTCTATGGGTATCACGCAGCATACTACTGGTGTTGATAATGTTATGACAACGGCAAATCTAGCGATGCTGACCGGCAATGTTGGCAAGGAGTTCACCGGGGTGGACCCCTTGCGGGGGCAGAATAATGTTCAGGGTGCTTGCGATGTAGGTGCCCTTCCTAATGTCTTTTCTGGTTACCAGGCAGTAACAGATGAAAAACTCAGGAACAAATTTGAGAAGGCTTGGAAAGTGACCTTGCCTCCACAGCCAGGGCTCACGTTAGTAGAAATGCTTAATAGCGCTTTAGAAGGCAGCCTTCGGGCAATGTACATTATGGGCGAGAATCCTATGGTTTCTGACCCTGACATTAACCATGTTGAGAAATCCTTGAAAGCCCTGGATTTTCTGGTTGTGCAGGATATTTTTTTGACTGAGACAGCCACTCTGGCAGATGTCGTTCTTCCTGGGGTTTCATTTGCAGAAAAGGATGGTACCTTTACCTCAACTGAACGAAGGATACAGCGGGTTAGAAAGGCTATTGAACCTTTGGGCGATAGCAAGCCAGATTGGAAGATAATAACCGAGTTATCCTCCCGTTTAGGCTACAGGATGGATTACAGCTCCCCGGCGGAAATCATGGATGAAATAGCTAAGCTTACCCCAATATATGGGGGAGTCAGCTACTCGAGATTGGAAAGTTTCGGGCTCCAATGGCCCTGTCCCAGCCCAGATCACCCAGGCACACCTTATCTTCACAAAGGTTCGTTCACCCGTGGGTTGGGGAAATTTTCTCCAGCAGACTATAAAACGCCGGCGGAACTCCCTTCTCATGATTACCCCTTTGTTCTCACCACGGGCAGGGTGGGCTTCCATTATCATACTGGAACGATGACTCGTAAAGATTGGGCACTTGAGCGGGAATATCCCACAGGCTATGTGGAGGTTAATTCTCAGGATGCCAAACAGCTGGGAATAAAAAATGGGCAAACAGCGAAAGTGATTTCACGGAGAGGTGAAATAAGCCTCTCCCTCAAGTCGGTGGATACTATTGCAAAAGGGGTGGTTTTTATTCCTTTCCACTTTGCTGAGGCGGCTGCCAATAAACTTACCGCAGCGAACCTTGACCCTGTGGCTAAGATTCCAGAATATAAAGTCTGCGCGGTAAGATTAGAAAAAGGATAGAGGATATGAAGATACTTAGTAAATCAAACCTGGTCCCCTTTTTGGAGGGACTAGGGCTGGAATTTAAAGTCAACGCACCTTTATACGAAGGACAGGATGTGCTCTTTGGTGACTTAGACTCATCGAAACTAGCCACCGATTTCATCGGCAAACCACGACTATCCCCGAAGGAATATTCCTTTCCTCAACGAGAGAGGCTATTTACCTTTAAGAATAATGGGGGCGTAGAAATTGAAGCTCACCTGAACGAAACAAAACGAGTAATCTGGGGTATTAGGCCCTGCGACCTATATGGGCTTAAGTTTCTGGACATGGTTTACCTCTCAGATTATGTTGACCCTTACTATCAGGCACGGAGGTCTAATACCATCCTCCTGGGTCTTAATTGCAATAAGGCTGAAGAATCTTGCTTCTGTAGCTCCATTGGAACAGGACCATTTGCCAGGGAAGCATTTGACCTCCTCTTTACTGACCTGGGAGATGTCTTTCTGGTAGAGATAGGAAGCAAGGCGGGGAAAAAGCTAATAGAAAAACAAGCTAATCTTTTCACCAATGCCACAAGCAAGGATGAAAAGCAAGCTGGAATACTGGAAGAAAAAAGTAAGAAGACCTTTAAGACATACATCGATTTGGGAAAAGTAGAAGCCAAAATAGCTGGCGCTTCCAGCAGTCCAGTCTGGGCTGAAGAAGCGGCTAAATGTATTCTCTGTGGTGGGTGTAATTGGGTCTGTCCCACTTGCTACTGTTTCAATATTGAGGATGTAACATCAGGTGATAAGACCCAAAGGGTAAGATACTGGGATAGCTGTCAGCTTGGTGGTTTTACTCAAATGGCTGCTATGAATAGTCGAGCTACTCAGGCAGAGAGGTTACGCCAGAGAATTTACCATAAGTTCTCCTATAATCCTGATAAATATGGTGGGGAAATAGGATGCACTGGCTGTGGAAGGTGCATTGATGTTTGCCCAGCTGGAATTAATATAGCTTATATTCTGCGGAGGGTGGCAAATTAGTAAAAACATATATACTCCTGATTTGGCAATAATCACCAAGGTCTGTGATGAAGCGGCAGGAATAAAGACTTTCACCCTGGAATTCAAGGAGCCAGAAATCCAGAAATCATTTGACTATCGCCCGGGACAATTTGTAGAGCTTACCGTATTTGGCGTAGGTGAGGCCCCCATTTCGATTACCTCTTCCCCGGTAAACAAAGGCTATCTTGAGCTAACTGTTGCTGCAGTGGGCAAAGTCACTAGAGCATTGCATCTCAGAAAAGAAAAAGATGTTGCTGGGCTTAGAGGACCTTACGGTAATGGGTTTCCTTTCGACGAAGTAAAAGGCAAGAATATCCTATTTGTGGGTGGTGGTATTGGAGCCGCACCCCTCCGTTCTCTCATAAACCAGATGTTTGCTTACAGAGACAACTTTGCCAAGATAAGCATTCTCTATGGTGCCAGGGAACCAGGGTTACTCTGTTTCATAGATGATCTTGAAGGGTGGGGCAAGACAGAGAATAGCGAAGTTCTACTCACCGTTGATGCCCCTGATGCTAAGTGGCGGGGTAATGTCGGAGTGGTGGGCTCGCTATTACCTAAGATAGACATTGACATAAAAAACACTGTGGCCTTTATTTGTGGTCCACCAATCATGATTCATTTTGTCCTCCTCGACCTTCTCAAAATGGGATTTGAAGAAGAGCAGATTATTACCACTATGGAGAGAAGGATGGAGTGCGGTGTGGGAAAATGTGGTCACTGTAATATCGGGAAGAGTTATGTGTGCCTGGATGGTCCAGTCTTTTCCTACCACCAGTTAAGAGAGCTGGGGGAAGATATCTGACCCATCCCACTTTTCTTGTCAAAATCCCTCTAAGTCCCCCTTTAGAAAAGGGGGAGTAAGGGGGATTTGACATTCAGCGTTAGTAGCTCAGCGCCGCCTTCGGAATCGGAACAGGGAAAGAAGCCACATCATTGCCAGCACGCCGAAGAACGGGGATATATTGATTCCCGGGCTCCCTCCACTCGGGGTTATAACGGTGGGAGATTTACCAGTTGGCTCCATTTTGGTTACCGCCTCATCTTTAACTTCATAGACCATTAGTTCCGCACCGATGAATTTCTCCGGCATCCAGCCTAATGGGTTGTTGCTGCCAGTAGCCTCAGCCCAGATCCAGCCTGATTCACCATCAATGGATAAAAATTGATTGGCCCTGTTATATTCAGGTAGGTATACCAGCGTTGCGGCATGCTCCGGTGGCAGTACTATCGCCGAGCGAAGTCCTGCTCCTTTATACATTGCAGCAAGCAGTATGGCATAATCCTCACAGTCACCATAGCCAATTCCTTCATCGTCAATGAAGATTGCTAACTCGTCGGCATTCTGGGCGAATTCTTTATACCCGAACTGGTCTTTATCGGGAGTATATCTGACCTTATCGCGGGCAAAAGCGAAGATTTTCTCTGCCCTCTGATTGAAATCAGGGTAATCTTGGGCAAATTGCTGACCAAGTTGGTAAGCCTTATCGACGTTTTCCCCCAGGCTTTCACCGAGGATGATGGGGCAGAATTCTGCTTCCGAGGCCTGGAAGAAGCCATCGTCACCGACAGAATTGGTGCGGCATATACTCCAGTCATCATAAACCTCGCCATTTTGTTCATAAAACTTTGTTGATGACATGGCGAAAGCGGTGGCCGGCATTACCACCATAAGGATTGCGATAGATAACAAAATAGGTCTCAGATATTTTGGCATGGCAACTTATAATGGCATTATCAAGGCGCCATGGATTATTAAACCGAGAAAAACTAGATAGCCAAAAACGTAGATTCCTACAGCAACTGGATTCTGCTCAATGCTCCCGAAAGGTATTTTGGGGGTCAGTTTGTCCAGGATGCGGAGTAAAGCTACTCCGAGAAGGAGGCTCACAAAAAAGCTAATGGCTATTAGCCCTAATCTTCTGGGGTCGATTAAACTCGCCAGAACCCCGGCACCGACCATGACCGGACCAGTCACCGCTCCGTGGATGACCAGCCCTATTAATATTATGAAGCCGGCGATAAATAGACCTACCGAAACAGGATTTTCCCCTATTCTCTCTTGTTCGTGGATATTAGGGGTGAGGGTATCCAGCACTCTGATTCCGAGCCAGGCTAGGAGGGCACAGATGAACGCCAGGATTACTGTCCTGGCTACCCAGAGCAATACTACTACATAGAAGGCGCTGCTGGTTCCCATTCCAATCATAGCAACATTATAACCTGTATGAAGAAAAGTTATGTTTGTCAGCCAGCATTACAATTCAAATATTTGCTGTTCCAACTGTACAACTTCCTGGGGAAGATTCTTTGGTTTGCCGAGGAGCGAAGACAATATGAATATTTTTGCTACTCTTTCAACCAATTCAGCGTTCACAAACGCACCTTCCAGGTTTTTTCCACAACTTAAAGAGCCGTGATTTGCCAGAAGAACTGCGTTCTTCTTTCCCAGGGCTCTCACTGCATTTTCGGCTAATTCTTTGCTGCCGGGCATGCCGTACTCTGCAACTTCTATTTCACCGCCAAGCATAAGCACAATATCATCGAGGAAAGGTGGAATTGTTTTTCCCAATGATGCAATTGCGCTGGCATACACAGAATGGGTATGAACTATCGCCCCGACATCTGGTCTGGTTTCATAAACTCCGATATGCATACCAGTTTCAACGGATGGACTGCGGTCTCCCTCAAGGACATTCTTTTTGAAATCCACCACTACAATGTCATTAACACCGATTTTGTCATATTTTATTTGACTCGGAGTAATTACAATCTTGTCTTCACCGGAAATTCTAATGCTGATATTCCCCGATGCGCCGATTACGAGACCTTTATGCAGCATTCTCTTACCGGCTTCCACTATTTCCATTTTCAATTTATTAACTTCTTTTCCATTCATGTTTTCACCTCTTTTATATCAGGAGCATCGGCCGATATTTGCAGCCACAATTTACCTTTAACCAGACCATCGTTTCCATATTAGTCTCTGTACTTTCTATCTTGGATTGGTGAAATCACGCCAGGCAGCTATTTACTCCACTTAG
>MNYD01000117.1 GCA_001872925.1 Dehalococcoidia bacterium CG2_30_46_19
GGCAACAGCTCGAGGCGAAGACGATTTCGCAGAAAGGATAGGGAGAGATTGGAGGAATCGCTGCGAGGCTCAAGTTGATGCTGCTGACAATAGCTCGTTGTCTCCTCTCTGGTAACCTCAAGAAGAGGTCTTATCACCCAGATGCTACTTACCAGAGGCAAGCAAGGTTTAAGACCACATAATCCTGCAGTCCCCGCACCTCTTAAAATATGTAGCAAAATTGTCTCTACCTGGTCATCCCTGGTATGACCCACTGCTATTAGCCTGCTGCCAACATTCTTAGCCACCGTTGCCAGGAAGTCATAGCGTAGCTCTCGAGCAGCTTCTTCAAGGGAGCAATTTCTCTCCCTACGATAGGCATTTACATCCCGCGCATCAATAGTGACTGGAACATCAAGAGAGCCAGCGAGATGGGCAACATACCTGGCATCTGCCTCAGCTTCAGCACCTCGAAGCTGGTGGTTCAAATGAGCAGCATGAACTTTCATTCCTAACCTCTGCTGCCATTTTGTAAGCAGATTAAGCAAGCAAACCGAATCAGCACCACCGGATACCCCAACAACCACTGTTTCTCCGGTGGGAATTAAGCTATGTTTGCCAATGAAGTTTAATACCCTGGATTCCAGCTTGACCTTTCCCATAGCCTGCCTATCCTCAGTAGTGCGACCCTTTAGGGTCGTGCTGCATTTTTAGAATATCCCACATAAGTTCGTATAAAAATCCCTCTAAATCCCCCTTTAGAAAAGGGGGACTAAAGGGGATTTGACATCCCTGAAAAAACAAACAAAGTTATAAATAGTTTTGTGGTTAACTATAAACACCTTCTCTGTATTCGTGAGCTAACTTTACTCGCTCATTATACGAAGGATGGTCACGAAACAAAACCTTCTCCCAGTGGACAGGTTCAGCTTCACTCAAATTCTGGTCAGTGAGCTTAGTCATTAGATTAATGAAACCTTCAGGATTGTCGCTTAATTCCAGCGCCGTTTTATCCGCTGCCACCTCAATGTGCCGGCTATACCAATTAAGCGGCGGGCGCAAGAAAAAAAATAATGCTGCCAGAACCATGAGCAACCAGGGAAGCCCAGCGATATCGCCTATCCCATGGTAAGGAAATAGCACCACACCCCCGACCAGAGCGAGATTTGCCAGGTAAAATGCCAGTAAAAATGCCGCTGCCTGGACCGAGAAAAGTCTAATAATATCATGGTGAAGGTAATGCCCGAGCTCGTGAGCCAGGGCTACCTCTATTTCCTCAGGGGAATACTCCCTGAGCATAGTATCGCTGAGGATAATCCGCCTCGTTTTACCAAGTCCACCGAGCATGGCGTTAGCCGTGGTGCTCTTGCTGCTTAGATTTATGGTAAATATATCTTTAATATCAACCCCAGCTCGTTGTGCTAAGCACGCTAGCCTTTGCTTTAACTCGCCATCCGGTAATGGTTCCAATTTAAAAAACAACGACATTAAAACAGTGGGAGCAAGCAAGCTGAGAACGAGACTTACTGAGAGCACAATCAACCAGGCTACCAACCACCATAGCGTGACAAGATGCTCTATAAGCCAGTAGGTAGCTATAATCAAACACACCGATAGCAATAACCCTAACGCTAAAGCTTTAGCTCTATCCGCCAGCCAGCTAGCTAACTTTTGATGTGATAACCCAAAGCGATGGGGCAGAACAAAGTCTTGATAATAGCCTAAAGGCGCCATTATTACTCCCAGACCAAATGCGAGAATGAGGAAGTATAATGCCGCTGATAACGGTGGGGGAAGGACAAGAAACCCAGCTAGCTTTGCTGAGGCATCACTTAAAAGCAAAAATAGCAGCAAAGCGATGCCTATCCCCAGCTCAATGAACAATAATCTCCGCGTCAATCTACTATATTGCTGAGCTTTGTGCTGACGTTCAGCATCGAGGAAAGTTTGCGATAAGGTCACTTTTACCCTAAAAATTCTCCAAATTTTCAGGAAACCCGTTTTACTCATTGTTATTCAACATCAACCTCGTGCGGTGCATAAATTCAGGATAATCGGGGAAAGACAGGGCACTAATTACCTGCTCGGGACGACCGCTGCCAGTAGTATCACACCTCAACTTCATCCCCAAAACACACAGGGGTTTCTCATGGAGTTCACCCGAAACGAGATGAGATTGCTTTTCACCCAAAAAATTCTGCGAATTTTTCGGGAACCCATTCGCTTCGCCCGCAACGACACGAGAGGCGAAAGGTTCAGGGTCAGAATGATAGCTAATAAGCCAGAGATTATCTATCAACGCCCGTAAATCATACCGATGCACTTCTTTGCCTCTATAATGCTGCCAGGGCAATTGTTTAGCGTGAAGCAGGGAATCTAAGGAGTCCTGTATCTCTCGCTCTTTTTTTTCTGTTTTTATACCGACATGATATTCAGCGAAGATAACGGCTGACTGCAGCGAAGGTAGATGAAGCCCCACTTCTAGAACATCGAATATTTCAAAGCCGCGAGGTAACTGCTGTGCTACCTTCATCAAAAAGGATTTTGGCGGCATCCACTGTTTCAGCCATACATCCATAAGCTCGAATTCACTGGTTACCCCTACTGGTAAAGGTGCTGCCAGTGAAATTCGGGGATGTGGGGTAAATCCCTGGGAATAAGCTAACGGGATTTCCGCTCTGCGAAACGCTCTTTCCCAGAATCGCACAATGTCAAGATGAGCAATAAATTTAACCTCTTCACCACGCCCAAATCTAACCCGCAGGCGCTGCATCCCCTTTAACCCTAAGAATTTGCGGAATTCTCAGGGAACACTTTCCTCTTCTTTAGTCACCACAATTCTCTCTATCTTCACCCCTTGCATTTCGGTGATAACAAATTTCAGCTGGCGATACTTCAGCTGCTCACCTTGCTCTGGTATTCTGCCAAGATGGCTGAGAATAAAACCAGCTACAGTATCATAATCTCCTTCAGGTAAAGCCAGTCCCAATTCCTGATTAGCTTCCTCAATTCGAAATCCGCCATCCAATTGGAAAGTGTTGTGCCCGGTCACCACGAATTCCTTCTTTTCCTCGACCAGCTCATCGCCAATATCACCGATAATCTCTTCAGTTAGCTCCCCTAGAGTAACCATTCCGGCTACGCCACCATATTCATCAACCACGATTACTACGTGATAACCTCCGTTTCTCATCTCGGTAAGAAGTTTTCCGAGATGCTTGCTGTCAGGCACAAAGTGAGCCGGGTGTATTAAATCATCGATAACCGCTTCCTTATCGACAATGCCATTGTTTAATTTCATAAGTATGTCCTTAACAAATAAAATGCCGACCACATTATCGGTGTTCTCCTTATACACCGGAAAACGGCTGTAAGGTGTTTGACCATAAATATCCAGAATTTCGCCAATCTTCGTTCCTTGCTCCACCCAGACTATTTCCGTCCTGGGAATCATCACCTTGCTCACCGGACGGTCAGTAAACTCAAAAACCTTGTGCAGCATCGTCGCTTCATCCTGTCCCACCACTCCCTCAACCTGTCCGACATTTATTGCCGACCTTATCTCTCCCTCGCTGGTCAACTTTCTTTCATCGGGCTGAGCTATTACCCTGGTAAACCCCAAACCAATGCGGCTTAACGCCAACACAAAGGGGTAAAGACACCACTGTATCACCCTCAGTGGATTAACATAAAGCAAAGATAGCCGCTCAGCGTGATGCACTGCTAAAGTCTTAGGAGCGACCTCACCAAAAATCAAAATCAATGCCGTTACCCCGATAGTAGCGATGATTGGACCACGAACCAGACCGAAGGTCGCCACCGCCATAACAGTGCCCAGAGCAGCCGCAGCCACGTTCACCAGGTTGTTTCCCAACAAAACGGTAGCCAGAAATTTCTCGGGGCTCTCAGCCATCCTGGCTAACTGCTCAGCCCTCTTACGTCCATTTTCAGCCAGATATTTTATGCGGAGTTTGGGCAGAGCAAGAAAAGCTGCCTCAGCGCTGGAAAAGAAAGCCGAAAATAACAGACAGAGTATAAAGGCTGCTATAAGCCAACTATCAGCGTCTTCCACCTATCACCACCCCCCGAGTCCCCCTCGATATAAAGTCACCATATTTAACTCTAGAATTCATAATAGCATTGACAAGACAAGCTTGTCAAAAAGGAGTGCTCATGCCTGTGACTGGCGACAGGTAACCTCTGATACTTTTCAGACCACAGTCAACACAGAAGCGTTAAATATCTTTTGCTAAATGACTGGACCAGGATAATCGAGCATAGGCAAATTTATACGGAGGAAGCTCTGCTTGCTTCGCGGACTCGTGAACGTGCTTCAGCATGAACAAGAACTGGCACCTTACCAATGAGCCGTTCCACTTCCTCTCTATCATTGCAAAAGCTTCCCACAGACTCAAGGGTAATCATCCCCCGGAGATAAAGCCTGACCAACGCTTGGTCCAGTGTCTCCATACCTTCTAGACTGCTGGTACGGATAACGTTAGATAGCTGATAGATCTTTCCTTCTCTGATGAGATTCTTAACTGCCACATTACCGAGCATTACCTCCACGGCAGGAGTTCTTCCTGAGCCATCTGCCAGTGGCACCAAAATCTGGCACAGAACACCTACTATCAAGGAAGCCAGCCTGATTTGAGCCAGATACCTCTGCTCTGGTGGGAAGAGGTCTATAACCCTCTCAGTACACTGATAGGCACTAGTAGCATGCCCGGTAGTCAACACCAGATGCCCAGATTCAGCTATGCTGAGAACTGCAGCAGCAGTGTCTACATCCCTCATCTCACCAACCATGATAACATCAGGGTCTTGCCGTAATACGTGCTTTAAAGCCTCAGCGAAGGAGCGGGTATCTGAGCCTAATTCCCTTTGAGTGACGGCGGAGTTTATATTACTATAAACATACTCGATAGGATCCTCAATGCTAATTATGTGGCTTGCCGTATTTAAGTTGATGTGATTTATCATAGCTGCCAGGGTAGTGCTCTTACCAGCTCCAGTAGGACCTGAGATTACCACTAGCCCTCGGGGATACATAGCCAGTTCCTTACACGTTTGAGGCAAATGCAGTTCGTCTATGCTAGGAATCTGAGGAGGTAATAATCGAATGGCCATGCTAATTGCGCCTCGCTGCCGAGCAGCGTTGCAACGAATTCTCCCCAGGTGAGGCAAGCTTTCACCGAAATCAAGCTCGAGCGTGCGATGAAACTCCTCAATCTGCGCTGGTGTGGCTAACCCCTCAAGTGCTCGTTCAATAGTCTCGGCAGACAGTCGTTCTGCTTCCTGAATAGGTTTAATGTCACCATTTACCCTCAAAAAAGGAGGGTAATTAACAACCAAATGTAAATCAGAGGCACCCTGCTCTTTAGCAATCCTTACCATATCAACAATATTTTGCACTTTACCTCCATCTTGCAATTTAATTTCAGTCGAACAATTAAAAACTATCACAAACAGAAAAATTTGTCAAGAGAAAATTGAGAAAATTGCGAAAATATTATTGATTTTCTGCAAAAAATAAATAATGCAATTCCACAAGAGAGGGCATTATTTGATACAGCAATTAAACAATTCATCACTGGTCAATCAGGGACAGAATATTTTGCATTTGGACTTGCTACCGTAAAACCTTGATATGTCTAAATTGTGCAAATAGCAAAATTGCAGCAATATCAACCAAAGATAGATACTGGACTTTCATTTAAGAGGTATGGCTATAAACTAAGGAAAATACGCCAACTATGGCATTTAGAGTATCCCAGATAAGTTCGTATAAAAATCCCCCTAAATCCCCCTTTAGAAAAGGGGGACTACGGGGGATTTGACATTCTTGAAAAACAAGCAAAATTATAAATAGTTTTGTGGTTAACTATAAAACAGCCGAAGTGCTTTAACTTTCTTCCTCTTCAGACTTCTCTTTCCTCTTTACAACCTTGCTTAAGCCATTAAAGAAGACTTGTATCTGGGTAGGCTGCATTGAAGTAAAATCTCTGGAATGGATGTGAATATCAATATGAGGCTCACCCTGAACCTTGCGCTCCTTCTCGCGAGGTTCGGCTTCCTTTTGTTCCTCTTCCCCGGTAGTGTCTATCTTGTCCTTCGGCTTTTCAGAGACTAGCCTCGCCTTAGGAATCCTTAACTCCTTTTCCTCAATAGTCGGGATACCAGCTTTACTACACAGGCCATAAAACAAAGTTGTAGCTTTCCCGGCCTGAGACGTTGAGTAATTCCGGGCAAAGTAATTCCTGATATGCTCCCTGCTATCCTTGGTGAGGTCAAACCTGGAGAATAGCTCCGCATATGCCGTTTTAATTATCCGCTTCAGGTTATCCTGGAATTCTTTCCCCATAGTTTGAAGTGAGCCAAAATCCGAAGTAGGCTCACCTCTGTCATCTATAAGATTCAGAAACTTGAGTGCGCTGAGCAAAGCAAAAACATTGCCCTTGGATATGCCATAACCTACCAGTAGGTCAGCATCTACTTTTGCAGGCATGCTAGCCTGCCTCATATGCTCGAGGAACCTGCTCAAGGCCCCGATCGCTACGTAAGGTACTTTCCTTTTTATTTCTTACCTCCTAAACTTGCACTTACTTTCTTGCTGCAATTTCATTATACCCGTAGTAAGCAATAGCATCAATAGGAATATGGTAATAGGACGGCTACATTGTTAGCAACTATACCATACTTGCAAGATTTTGTAAATAAAAGTGCACTCGTTCATGTGATTAGTGACGATTAGCCTCTTTCTGTCATTGCGAGGCACAGAGTGCCGAAGCAATCCCATACCCTGCGGGAAAACCCTAAACTCAAAGCACTAAACCCTAAACAAATCCCAATATCTAAATTCAAAACTCAAAACCCCTTTTGTCATTTGGATTTTGGTCATTTGATATTGTTTAGTATTTCGGATTTAGTATTTAGAATTTTGTTCTTCGAGATTGCTACGCTACGCTCGCAATGACAGAGGGGGTGTCATTACGAGGCATGCCTTCCTTTTGTAGCGCGACCCTTCAGGGTCGTGCAGCACGAGGCTAAAGCCTCGCACTACATTTTTAAACTTTGCTCTGTCATTTTACTTTTTGATTTTTGAGCTTTGCTTTCTTTCAGCTGTCACCTATCTATGCTGGAATACAGCGGCTAAGAAAGCAAAACGACTTAGGGTGAACTGTTTTGGCAAACTGATAGTACACAAGTAACATGCAAGATTGCTAAGCAAGGCTGAACGAAAAAGAGGCTAAATAACTTTGGTCAGCGTTATTGTCGCTGTATATTCGTGCCCTTCCCCCCCTCCACTATCCACTACGGTAATCACTACCAGGTCAAACCCAGGTTGGCTACCAACCCGGCTTGCCCTCAAATTCTCACCATACCTGAGAATGTCCTGCTCACTGTCAGCATAAGCTTCGACTACCAGGGTGTATGTCGCTGGGGTCCCCCCCGTTTTAGTAAGGCTCATTCTCCCCAAATCCACTCCCCCGGGTAAGCAGCTATTTGCCATCCCAAGCTCACCATTAATTTCATCCCTATCAGCTTTAAAAGCATCGAGGTCAGTAACGAGAGCATCTCTAACCGCTTCCACTGAACTAACCTGTTGATTAAGGGCAATTATGTCCTGTGCCCGAACCTGCTGTGTCGCCATTCGCTGATTTACTGAGGCTATCTGAGCTTCCAGTGTATTGTTGTGAATGTAAACGGCGGCGCTGAAGAAACCAAATATAGCTATCAAAGCAAGACCACCAATAATAGTGGGTACAAACATTATGTCAGCCAGCTTGCGAGGTTTAGGC
>MNYD01000053.1 GCA_001872925.1 Dehalococcoidia bacterium CG2_30_46_19
CAGGTTATCTGTTATTGACAGGGAGGGAAGAATGAAAATATTCAACACCTTATCCGGGCAAAAGGAAGATTTTCACCCCCAAAAAGAGGTGGTGACTATGTATGTCTGCGGAATTACTACTTATGATGAGTGTCATATTGGGCATGCTATGAGCTATATAGTTTTCGACGTAATCAAGCGTTACCTAAAGTTCAAGGGCTATAAAGTTAAGCATGTGCAAAATTTTACGGACATTGATGATAAGGTCATAGAGCGTGCTCGCCAGCTAGGAATATCACCATCTGAGGTGTCTCACAAGTATATTGATCATTATTTTGTGGACATGGACGCATTGAACATAGAACGGGCTGATTTTTATCCCAAGGCAACCGAGGAAATACCTCAGATCATTGAAGTTATTCGAGGTCTGTTGGTCAAAGGCAATGCTTATGAATCTGAAGGAAGTGTTTATTTTCGAGTCAGGAGTTTCCCTGGCTACGGCAAGCTGAGCCATAGGAATTTGGCTGAAATGATTTCTAAAGAGAGTATTTATATGGAAAAGAAGGAATATCCCCTGGATTTTGCTTTATGGAAAGCAGCGAAGCCAGGCGAGCCTTTCTGGGAAAGTCCCTGGGGAAGAGGTAGACCCGGCTGGCATATAGAATGCAGTGCTATAGCATTAAAATACCTTGGTGCCAGCATTGACATCCATGGTGGCGGACAGGACCTCATCTTCCCTCATCATGAGAATGAAATAGCTCAGTCAGAGACTTTTACCGGAGAATTTCCCTTTGTTCAATACTGGATACACAATGGGTTGATGCAAAGAGATAAACAAAAAATGAGTAAGTCTATTGGTAATTTGGTACGTGTTGAAGATATGCTAAACCGTTTTAGCGCTGACGCTGTTCGCTTTTTTGTCCTTAGCTCTCACTACAGGAGCCCACTTGTTTACAGTGAGGAGGCTCTTAACGCAATCGAAAGGGGAACGGAAAGACTACGTTTAGCATTAAGCCAAAAGGGTGGTGGAGGAGAGGGAGCTACACTCAACCCTAAGCCCTTTGAGCGAAAATTCGTTGAAGCTATGGATGATGACTTCAATACCGCCCAAGCTATCGCCGTTCTTTATGAACTGGCGAAAGAAATTAACCAAGGCGCTACTGAAGAAGTAAACATAATCGAAGCGCAGGGCACTCTGCTGAAGCTAGCCGGGGTATTAGGCCTCACCTTAGAAGAAAAAAGAAAGCCACCCCTTGATGCCGAAGCGCTTATCAACCTTCTAGTGTCGGTTAGAGATAATTTACGTCAGGCTCAGCAGTGGCAGCTAGCCGATAAAATTAGAAGAGGCTTGGCCGAATTAGGGATAACTCTTGAGGATGCTCCTCAAGGAACAATATGGAAACACAAGAGATAGTTGACACTGATTTACGACAGGCGCCAACCCACGTGGAAGTCCATTATAATTTGAGGCTACTTGTTATCGCCCCTTCCTCGCTGCTAGTAGTAATAAGGGCAACTATCTTGTCTGTTTCTTTAATCATCCCCTGCCTATCATGAGCATCTTATCCACAACTGACTTTGCCTTGAGACGAATATCCTCAGGAACCTTCACCTCAGGGGTCATCTCCTCCAGTGACCATAATACTTTCTCTAGAGTTATTAACTTCATGTTGGGGCATATTGCCTGTTCAGAGACGGGGATGAATCTCTTATCCGGGTTTTCCTTCTTTAACCTGTGTATTATCCCCATTTCAGTTCCCACAATCATTTCCTTCACTTCACTTCTACGAGCGTATCGGCACATTCCTCCCGTGCTAAGGACTTCATCGGCAAGAGCAATAACCTCCGGGCGGCACTCGGGGTGGACTACTACCTTAGCCTGAGGATACTCTTCTCTGAGCCGGACGATGTGCTCTGGCTGTATCCTGACATGGGTGGGGCAAAAACCAGGCCATAAGAGCATCTTTTTCCCGGTCTTGGTCGAAATATAATGGCCAAGGTATTGGTCGGGAACAAACAGTATCTCTTGAGCATCCAGGCTTTCTACGACCTTGACTGCATTAGCAGAGGTGCAACAAATATCCGATTCTGCCTTAACTTCAGCCGTGGAATTGACATAGCATACCACAGTAGCAGCCGGCACTTCCTTCTTCTTTTCCCTGAGCTTCTCAGCGGTAATCATATTTGCCATCGGGCAACCAGCATTTATATCAGGAAGCAAGACTATCTTATCGGGACAAAGTATAGAGGCTGTTTCTGCCATGAAACGAACTCCACAGAACACAATTACAGCAGCGTCGGTTTTGGCTGCGTTCTGGCTTAGTCCCAGGGAATCGCCAATGAAGTCAGCTATATCCTGAACTTCCCCCAATTGATAGTTATGGGCAAGAATAACAGCATTCCTTTTTTTCTTGAGGTCAAGAATTTTTCCGATGAGTTCGGTATCCCTGTTTTTGGTCAAGTTACTATCCTCCAGTTATGAGTGTAGACATTCATTCTCCTTCCCCTGACAAACCCAATGAGAGTTATGCCCAAATCATTGGCTAACCTCACTCCTAAGTTAGTGGGGGCGGACTTGGAGATAATCATGGGAATATTTCTCTTCGCTACCTTGAGCAATATCTCTGAGGAGATCCTTCCGCTGGTAATTATTATATGATTGTCTGTCGCTATATCATTTAAGATGCATGCACCAAGAATCTTATCTATGGCGTTATGCCTTCCTATATCCTCGCTGAAAACCAGGATGCTTTTTGTATCACACAGGGCGGCACTGTGAACACCACCTGTAGCTCTATAAATCTGAGAGCGATGTTGGAATTCAGCTACCAGGTCGAAGACTTCGTGAATTGATAATTCAATTTTAGATTCTACCTTCGCTTGATTTTGGGCATCAGCAGCGCTATAAAAAGAGGCTCCCCTCCCACAACCTGAAGTTATGAGCCTCTTGAACAAAACATTTGGGGCAAGCTCCTCTTCAGTTTCTATTCGCACCACACCACTCCGGTTGTCAACTATTATCTTTTTAATCTTCTCCTTGCTTTTGAGCAACCCCTCGGAGAAAAGAAAGCCGATAGCCAGGTACTTTAAATTCGTAGGGGAACAGAGTAGAGTTACCAGCTCTTCATTGTTTAAGATGATGGTAAGGGGGAATTCTCTAGCAACTACATCCTCAATGCTGCTTCTACCTTTTTCAGTAAGCCGCAATACGGGAAGCCTCTCTTTTTCATTATCCATTTTTCTAGTCCTTTTTGCCCTGTCCTGAGTCATCACGCACCCTACATACGCTTATCTCATCTCCAGCCTTGACAGGTCCACCACGAATTACCCGGGCAAATACCCCTTCCTTGGGCATGATACACTTGCCTGTCTGACGGCGAATGGCACACCCGCTATGGCACTCCTTGCCTATCTGAGTAACCTGTAAAATAACCCCTCCACCTATGGTGATATATGTGCCAACAGGCAAAGAAACAAGGCTTAACCCTTCAGTGGTAAGGTTCTCAGCAAAATCTCCAGGTCCTACATCGAAGCCCAGCTCCTTTATCTTGTTGATGCTTTCGATTGCCAGCAGGCTCACCTGACGGTGGGTGCAGTAGTCGGCGTGGGCATCGCCGATGAGTCCATAATCATCTTTGAGGGTACCTTCGGCCACGGCTTCCTTTTTAGTGCCTTTTTCTTTGCTCCTACAAACTGCAATTATTTTAGCCATTAAGCATTATCTACTGAGCAGATGTAGCTTGTGGACTTTAAATTTTGAGCCTCCAACTGTGAGAATAAACGTTAAATCTTTTTGAATCGGCGAATCCTATAAGCGTTATCCCGTATCTATTAGCTTCTTTTACCGCTAAGTCCGTAGGGGCAGCAATGCTTATCACTATTGGTATTCCACAGAAAATTGCCTTCTTTATTGTGGAGGCTGTCTGTCGGCAGGAGGCAACTAAGAAGCTATTGGATAAATCAATTCCATCTCTGATTGCCAAACCAATGGCTTTATCGATGGCGCAATGCCTGCTTGTGTCCTCTACAAAAATCTCTCCACTCCCACAAATGCCAATAACATGGGCACATCCGGTTTTTTTAAACAAGAAACCATGCTGGTTAAGTTTTTCAACCGAAGTGAAAACTTCCTCGCAGGTTAATTTCCTATTGGAGTCACACTTTTGAGGATTATTTACTAACCCCTCCACAAGTGGAAGGTCGACCTCAAATTCATTATCAGCGATTTTCGTGACACTGGAGAAGGAAGCATCTATACCCCTCGATTTTAAATTGCCGAGTATCAATTCTTCTAAGTCAGTAGGGATACAGTGGAATTTGTGAACCTCCTTGCCTACCCTGACCACAACCTCTTCTTCACGGACGACCTCGTCCTTCTTTTTCTCTCCACCATCTCTGGAAACCATAAAGATTTCTATTTCCGAACTTCTTTTTTCCACGATTTATGGAAATCCTTTATGTCACTTATTATGCTTTTGCAGGCATCGAAAGCTGCCCATCTATGAGACGCTGAAACCGCTACCAGTAGAATATTTTCCGATATGCTCAGGGAGCCAACGCGATGTATTATTGCCACATCCTCTATATCATATCTATCAATAGCGTCTTTCCTTATCTCCTCCAATTTCTGGATGGCGTTATCATCCTCATCAAAGCTGAGTCCAACTCCTTCAGGGAACTCGCGTACCGTGCCCACATAAGCTATTATCGCACCTATCTTCGGGCTCTTCATCCTCTCGACTATCTCATCGACGGAGAAATCTTCTTTTCTTATCTCAATCATAAGGTTATTTAGCAACCCTCACCTGTCATTCTGACCCTGAACCCTTCGCCTCTTGTCATTCTGAGCCCTTCGCTTCTTGTCATTCTGAGCGTAGCGAAGAATCTAGACCCTTCGCTATCGCTCAGGGTGACAAAATAAACAAGGTAAGATTGCCACGCCTTCGGCTCGCAATGACAAAAGGGGGGCTCGCAATGATGTTGCGAGGGTATCACCTCAATATCCCCTTTACAATAACATCCACTGCCTCTTCCTCATTTAGCCCTCTTGCCATCAACGTTTGCATCTGTTTCTTATCTACGCTTCCTATGGCAGCTTCATGAGTAACCTTTGCCTGTCTATCGCTCACATATACTACTGGTATCGCACTTGCTATCACTCCATCCCCATTCACAATTTCGAGGCAGTCAACATGACCTCGGGCAAAAGGGGCATTGCCGTATGTTTCACCTCTGACCACTGCCTTGGCATTGTCAATTAACACCAGTCGACTTTTTGCTAAACCCCTGGCTTCCTTGCCATCAAGGTGAATCTTCTCTGTTATTCTTATGTCATCTTCCTTTTTGCCAAAAACCTTTACTAGAAGCTCGCTTGTGCTCTTCTCTCCCCCAAAAATCTCGAAATCATAATCCAACATGCCCACGCAGCCTTCAATCAGGGTGAAAGTGCTCTCCCATACTCCTTTTTTGCCCACCCTGATTTTTGCCTTTGGAATCACCTTAATCCCGCCGAATTCCCCGTGATAGTGAGTTTCACGGTAGCTGAACCTGGCATTATCCCCAATTTTTATATCAGCATCCATCTTGTGTGTCACATCAACAGCGTTGGGGAAAATACAATGAGCAATCACATTCACCTCGCTGTTATCCTGTGCTTCTACTTTCAATGTAATTTCCTGCAGCCCTTCCTGGGGCAAAACGCCAAAGCACAAATGGACCGGGTATTTAATTTTCACCCCTTCCTCCACCAAAAAATAGATATTAACACCGCTTTTTGTTTCCTCTGTTTTTACCTTTATCCCATCGGCTTCATTGACGCTGAGGACTTTATTTTTATGGATAACGAGGTTGCCTACCTCCCTGTTTTCCAAAGCATCCAGGTTCCCACCTGCCTTGCCATAAGCTTCAAGCAACGATTCATATTCCTTGACCACAAGCATTTGTTAAACTCCTTTATAACTCGGCTTACCGATATGGTTGCATGTTTGGCAATTATTCTTAAACCACCGACACATCTCTTTAGGTGGTCCAGAGTTTATTATTTTCCCGGCGCATATTATCGATACCTCCTCGGCTACCCCTACTGCTTCCTCGCTATGCGTGATTAAAAGCACTGCAGAACCCTGCTTGCTCATTTCGGTTATTCCATTCATTATATGAGGAAGAGAGACCACATCTATGCCAGAGTCGGGCTCATCTAAAATAGCTACCTTCGGCTTCATCGCCATGACAGAGGCAAGCTCCACCCTTTTCCGCTCACCTCCGCTCAGATTGGCATCAACTGCTCTGTCTAGATACTCCCCAGGGGGAAGCCCCACTGTCCATAGATAGTTTTCGACTTCACTTAAGCTCAAATTCTTGTTTAACCTCAGATACTCTCTTATGCTCAACCCTTCAAACCTTGCCGGCTCTTGCCACGCCAGTGTCAGTCCCATTTTTGCTCGCTCTGAGATTGTGCATCGGGTAATATCTCGTTCCTCAAATATTATGCTCCCCTCATCGGGGTAACTTATTCCCATTATTAAGTTAGCCAAGCTTGTCTTTCCTGCGCCATTCATTCCCAATAAGCCATGTATCTTCGCCTCTTTCACTTCCAAGTTCAGGCCGTTGATTATGGGCTTACCATTTAAGGTTAATTTAAGACACTTTACTTCTAGCATATTTTCCCCCGCCACTAAGTTATTGCATTCGTGTCCTGGCTATTACCGGAGCTGTACACCACGTCAGAATCCTCTACAAGCAGCACAGCTTGTAGCAGAACATGTGCTGCAAGGGGAGCTTCCACCAATCGGTGTAGCTATACCTTCACTGCTTTTTGAAGAGCAAGTGAAAGAGGAGAAAATCCTTTTAGCGCCGTTGTGACAATGGGGACAAGAAGCAGTTTCATTTGACTGGCTTAAGGGACGAAGCAGTTCAAACTTAAGATTACAACGAGGACAAAAATATTCATAGATAGGCATTTTTACCCCGTGATTTTAGATAGCAACTACTTCCTTGATTTCAGGCACCTGCTCTTTGAGCACACGCTCAATTCCATGCTGTAATGTCATAGTTGCCATTGGACAGCCAGCACAGGCTCCTCTCAATCTCAGCTTGACTACACCATCACTCACATCGACCAACTCAACATCTCCTCCATCGGCTTGCAAAGCCGGCCTTATTTTCTTCAGCGCCGCTTCTACCTTCTCTCGCATATCCTACCTCCTTTCTTAACTTAATGAGAAATAAACTTATTCTAGCAGCATTTCTCCTCTTTGACTTCATACCCTGCAGTTGTTTCTTTCCTAACCTGCCGTTCCAACAAATCCTGAAGGGTCGTGGATTCTAGCACCCTACTTACAGCTGCTTTTACCTCTACCCACACATCGTGAATTACACAGAGACTTGCTCGTGGATATGACTCGGGGTCATCAACACAATCTGTGGGAGCCATAGACCCTTCCGTGGCTTGAATGATTTCACTGAGCCTTATTTGGGAGGGTGGTCTAGTCAATGTAAACCCACCATGTGTTCCCCGAGCGCTTCTTAACATCCCCACCACTTTAAGTAGGATAAGTAAATGCTCTTAAGTATTGTTCGGAAATATGTTGCCTTCTGGCAACATCCTTTACCAAGATAGGTCCCTCCCCATAATGGAGAGCCAAATCAAGCATTGCCATCGTTGCGTAGCGCCCTTTGGTGGAGATTTTCATATCTGCTCGGCTTTATCACCAAGTTTATCAGAAAAGTCGTATCATCTCAACAGCTCTCCTCGTTCAAATGATTGGCTCGCATGGCTTTCCTAGTCTATGCTGAGATTGTTTAGCAACCTATCCCCCTGGCCCCCTTCCCTT